>JBCCPW010000414.1:0-3695 GCA_039024735.1 Bacteroidota bacterium | reverse complement strand
CTCGACGGGCGCCCCCAGCAGGGTGCGCTCCTTGTCGGGTACCGAATCCAACTCCGCGACCGCGCGGGTGACGTAGGAGGGGTCCAACCCGGCGGCGAGGGCCGCCTCGCGCAGGTCCTCCAGAGACAGACCACTCGGCGCTCTGGAGACCTCGGCGCGCTGCATCTCGGCCATGTGCGCGAAGATGCGCTGCGCTTCTTGCTCGGTGAACTGGCGGGGCATGCGGGCCGTGGCGGGGTCGCGTCAAGGTAGGCTCGCGAGGCGGGGCGCCCATCCCGTCCGCCTCGGGACCGAGGCGGGAGAGCGCCGTACGTTGGGGGAGTCCCCGGTCGTCCCATGAAGCCCGTTCTCCCGCTGCTCCTGTTCCTAGCTGCGCCTGCGCTCGCGCAGGGCGTCCTCGTGAACGAGGTGCTGGCCTCCAACCAGACCGTCCTCGCCGATCCCGACTTCGGGGAGTTCTCAGACTGGATCGAACTGCACAACCCGACGGCCGAGGCGGTGGACCTCGGCGGCTTCTTCCTCTCGGACGACCTCGACGACACGACCGACTGGCGCATCCCGGACGGGACGGTCCTCGCGCCCGGCGGCTACCTCCTCGTCTGGGCCGACGACCGCAATTCCGGCCCGCCGGAGACGACGGGACTCCACACGAGCTTCCGCCTGTCCGCCGGTGGTGAGGCGGTGGGCCTGTTCGACCCGGACGGTGCCGTGGTGGACTCGGTGACGTTCGGCCCGCAGACGAGCGACGTGTCCTACGGCCGTGTGCCGGGTACCTCGAATTGGGACCTCTTCACGACCCCCACGCCCGGCGCTGCCAACGGCACGCAGGCGGGCATCGCCTCGGTGCCCACGCTGGACCTTGCGAGCGGTTTCTACGGCGCGTCCGAGTCCCTCGCGATGAGCACTACCGAGGCGGACGCGGTCATCCGCTACACCCTCGACGGCTCCCCGCCCACCGACACCTCCCCAGCGTACACCGGCCCGATCCCGCTTACGCAGACGACGGTCGTGAGTGCGGCGGCCTTCGCGCCGGGACGCTCGCCGAGCCCGGCCGTCTCGCGAGCCTACTTCGTCAACGAGGCGAGCGACCTGCCCGTGATCTCGCTCGTGACCGATCCGGACGGCTTCTTCAGCAACGAGAACGGGATCTACGTTGAGGGCACCAACGGCATCCCCGGGCGATGCCGCACCACGCCGGTCAACTGGAACCAGGACTGGGAGCGCGAGGCCCTCATGAGCTTCTTCGAGCCCGACGGAATGGGCGGCTTCACCCTCGCGATGGAGCAGCGCGCGGGGGTCAAGATCTTCGGCGGGTGCAGCCGGATCTATCCGCAGAAGTCGCTCTCGCTGCACGCCCGGGGCCGCTACGGCGCCGATGCGTTCGAGCATCAGATCTTCCCCGACCTGGACATCGACCGCTTCGACGATCTCGTCCTTCGCACCTCGGCGCAGGACTGGTGGCGCACGATGTTCCGTGACGGGATGATCCAGACGCTCACACGAGGCCTGGATCTGGACGGTCAGCGGTATCGTCCGGCCATCGTGTTTCTCAACGGCGAGTACTGGGGGATCCACAACCTCCGCGAGAAGCTGAACGAGGACTGGGTGGAGGCGCACTACGGCGTGCCGCAAGACGACGTGGAGATCTTGGACAACGGGCCGCTCCGCGGGGACTCCGAGCACTACGATGCGCTGCTCTCCATCGTGGACGGCGGCAACCTGAACGACCCCGCCGTGTTCGCGCAGATCGAGGCGTTCATGGATGTGGATGCCTACTTGGACTACCTCGTCGCGGAGATCTACCCGGCTAACGCGGACTGGCCCGGCAACAACCTCAAGCTCTGGCGTCCCGACGAGCCCGGCGGCCGGTGGCGGTGGTTCCACTTCGACCTGGACTTCGGCTACGGAGGCAACGGCGAGGGGCAGCCGACGAGCAACACCCTCGCCCTCGCGACGGAGCCGAACGGTCCGATATGGCCCAACCCGCCGTGGTCCACGTACCTCTTCCGCTCGCTACTCCAGAACGACGGGTTCCGGCACGCCTTCATCCAGCGGATGGCGCTCCACACCGCGACGACGTTCGACCCCGACCGCACCCTCGCCGTCATCGACAGCCTCCAGGCCACCATTGCGTCCGAGGTGCCCCGTCACAAGGCCCGGTGGCCCCGGTCGATCTCGTTCGGGAGTTCGTGGGACGCGCTGATCGACATCATGCGGGACTTCGCGCGGCGGCGCCCGCAGGCGATACGCGGTCACGTCACGTCCTACTTCGACGATGTGGTGGGCTCGGCCCGGCTCTCTCTCGGCGTGGTGGGCGGCGGAGAGGTGCACGCGGAGGGCATCCCGATGCCTCGCGCGACGCCCGACGACCCATTCGGGCCCATCCTCTACCGAGGCGTGCCGGTCCAGCTGGTCGCCGTGCCGGACGAGGGGTACGTCTTCACCGGCTGGAGCGGGGCCTCCGATGCCACCTCGGACACCCTCGCGCTGATGCTCACCGCCTCGGTGCCGCTCACGGCCACGTTCGCCCTCGCGACGGACACCGAGGCAGGCGCTCCGCCGGTCGCGCCTCGCCTCGCGATGCCCTACCCGAACCCCGTCACCACGACAGCCACCGTGGAGGTGACGCTCGCTCAGGCCGGGCCGCTCTCCCTGCGTGTCGTGGACCTGCTCGGCCGCGAGATCCTGACGCTGGCCGACGGCGAGGCGCCCGCAGGCGTCCACTCGCACGTGCTCGACGTGCGACGGTTGCCGAGTGGCGTCTACGCGGTGGTGATGGAGACCGAGGGCTACCGGGCGGTCCGGCGGGTGGTCGTGACGCGATGACCCGCCCGCCTCGGTGCCGAGGCGGAGAACGGATCGAAGGGAGGAGCCCGAGGTCACCGTAGGAGGCAGGCGCGGGGCGTCCGTGGGGCGCGACCCTGGGGTCTCGCCTCCCCTCGCGCCATGTACGACGCTGGCTACGCCGTCGGTCAGATCCTCGCCATCGTTCTGTTTCCCCTGTTCGTGGTCGCCGTGATCGCGCTCATTCGCCTCGCGATCACGCGAAGCGGCGCCGAGGCGAAGCGGACGTTCCGGCTGCCGTGGGCCTGGGGCGTGGGCTTCGGGCTGATGGGGCTGAGCCTGCTCGGACGGCTGATGGGTGGGTGACCCTGTCCGCCTCGGTACCGAGGCGGGAGCTATCCTGAGGGATGGCTGCATCGACGTTTCCATCCGTCCCGCCTTCCCTGCTTCGCATCACGCTCGTCCTGGGCGTCGCCGGGGCACTCGCGAGCCTTTACGTCCACCTCCGCACGTTTATGGGCGTTGGGCTCGGCGAGCCAGCGGTGACGCTCTTGCACGCCGGGGGGCTCCTGGTGTGCGGGCCAGTGTTCATCGCTCTGTTCCAGGGGGCCGAGGTAAAGGGAATGAAGCCGGACAGCATCTCCGGGCAGTTCGCGCTGTTTGCATGGCTATGGCGGATGCTCATGCCTGTCGAGCGCGGGGGCGTCGTGATTCTCGGCCTCTATGTATTCGCCAACTTCCTCCTGGGCATTGGGTTCACGCTCGCGTCTCCTGCGGACGAGTTCACGACGCGGCTGTTCTCCGGCCACTGGATCTGGTTCTAGGCCATCAGTGCGCTGTATGCATACCGCCTGCTTCGACTCGAGCCGGTAGCAGAGGAGGTCAGGTAGACCGCCTCGGTCCCGAGGCGG
>JBCCPW010000413.1:0-3709 GCA_039024735.1 Bacteroidota bacterium | reverse complement strand
GCTGCCCTACGCCTCGGTCGGGGTGCTCGCGCAGGACATCGTGGTCGCCGAGGAGGAGACGCGCTTCTCGACGTACGAGCCCCCCACACGGGCCAGCTGGGGCTACGGCTTGGCCCTCGAATACCGGCCGACCCCTGCCCCCGGTTCTGCTGCGGCGTTCGGCATTCGGGTCGGGGTGAACCGCCTGCACCCCCGCCTGAACCGAGGCTTCGAGGAGGTGCTCTCGGGCGCGATCACGACGGTGACGGTCGGCATGGCCGCACGGTTGGAGACTCGTCGCCGCGTGCGCTGACACGCTCCGCCTCGGTGCGTGCGCAGGCCCACCGAGGCGGGGACACGCGGGCGCAGTGGCCCCTACAACGGGCACGGGCGCGCAGGCCGAAGCCCACGCGCCCGCTCGTTACCCCGACCTTGCATCACGCCGGAGTGACGATGAGGTCTAGAAAGAAGACGGCAGGAGCACGGCGTCCACCGCGTGGATCACGCCGTTGCCGACGACCACGTCGGCCACCTGCACCTCGGCGTTGCTCTGCGCTCCCTCAATCGTGATGGTGCTGCCCGCGATGTCGATGGTCAGCGCCTCGTTCATGAGGAGCGTGCTCACGCTCTGGTCGTTCGAGAGGCTCGTGGAGAGCGCGAGGCTCGGGACGACGTGGTAGCGCAGGATGTTGGCGACCTGGCTCGTGTTGAGGCTGCTCGCGTTCGCATCCACGAAGGCCTGGTTGCTCGGGGCGAACACCGTCAGTGGGCCATCGCCGCGAAGGGCACCCGCCAGACCGGCATCGCCCGCGGCCTGCACCAGCGTGCTGAAGCCGAGAAGCGAGGCGGCATCCACGATGTCCACCGGCGCCACGAGCACGTCCTCCACGACGTGCACCACGCCGTTGTTCGCGTTGATGTTCGCCGCGATCACGCGGGTACCGTCCACGAACACGCCGTTGTCGTTGACGGTGACCGTCAACTGGTCGCCCTGGAGCGTGGTCAGCGTTTGGCCGTCGGACAGGTCGGAGGCGAAGAGTTCACCCGAGACGACGTGGTACTTCAAGAGCTCGTCCAGCGCCGGAACATCCCCCAGCAGAGCGTTCAGGAGCGCGCCGTTGACCGCCGAGAAGGCGTCATTGTTTGGGGCGAAGACGGTGAAGGGACCGGCTTCGTCCAGGTCGCCCACGAGGTTGGCCGTTTGAAGCGCCGTCACGAGCGTGCTGAGGCTCGGCGTGCCGATGGCGAGCGCGGGGATGTTGTCCGGGAACGCGATCACATCGTTCACGATGTGCACGATGCCGTTGGAGGCCTCCACGTTGGCTGATCCGATGGCTGCGTTGTTGATGCGGATGATGCCGCCGGAGATGGAGACCGTGAGTTGCTCGCCTTCAAGCGTGGTCAGAATCTGACCATTCGAGAGGTCCGAGGTGGCAAACTGGCCCGGGACGACGTGGTAGGTCAGCACACCGCCGAGCTCCTGCGGGTTGGCGATGAGGTTGTCCAGCGCGCCATCCGGGAGTGCGTCGAAGGCGGCGTTGGTGGGGGCGAAGACCGTGAACGGTCCGTCCGTCATGAGGTCGTCGTCAAGCTGAGCCGTCTGGAGTGCTGTGACGAGCGTGCTCAGTGCGGGCGTGTCCACCGCGAGGTCCGTGATGGTGGAACTGGCGGGCGGCAGCGGATCGGGATCGGCCGAGTCGCACGCGGTGAGGACGAGGAGCGGGAGGAGAAGAAGGGTGTATCGAGACATGGAAGAGGGGGTGGGGGATGACGTGTGCAGTACCCCTCTCCCGTTATGCCATGACCAGTCCGCCTGAGCGCTTCGCGCGTGCTTCACCGTTCTCCGCCTCGGCACCGAGGCGGACTACATTCCCCCCACCGCCCGCGTTCGCACATGCTTCCCGCAGCCGCTGTCTTGCTGATCGCCATCGGTCTTGCGCACTCCGTCCTGGGAGAGCGTTACATCCTGATGCGGCTGTTCCGCCGTCCCCTGCCCCCGTTGTTTGGGAGCGACGGGCTCACGAGGCAGACCCTCCGCTTCGCGTGGCATCTCACGACGGTCGCGTGGTGGGGCTTCGCCGCGCTTCTGCTCATTGGCCTGGGCTCCCGGTCTGCGTCGCTTCAGGTGATCTCGGTGACGTTCCTCGCAACGGGTCTGATCGCGCTCGTCGCCTCGCGAGGGCGGCACCTGTCGTGGGTGGTGTTCCTCGCGATCGCAGGGCTGACGTGGTGGGCTGCGTAGGCTCTGTGTGACCTCTTCGCCTCGTCAGTCGGCGGCGGGCGGACCGAAGACGCACCGGAACCGCCGGTCCGGCAGCGCGACGATCCAGACGCCGAAGGCCGGGGCTGTGCCGGTCGCCGCGTGGGACTCGTGGCAGGCTCCACCCGGTGGGGGCAACGATCCCGGCGTCCAGTCCTCCGGTCGCGACTCCACATCGAAGACGACCGTCTGTTGCCCCTTGTCGTTGCGGTCGAGGTGAACGGGGCAGGTCGGGTAGAGGCTCGGGTCGAGACCGGCGACGTAGGGCGAGACCTCGCCCGGCGGGGCCCACGTGCCGCGCTCCCGCTCCAGATCTGCCGTCAGTGCATTGTAGGCCGCGTGAACCTGATGGAAGGCCGACGCCGATCCGCCCGCATCGGGGTGGGTCTCCCTCGCGAGACGCCGGAACGCGCGGCGCACGTCATCTGGCGCGGCGTCGTACGGGAGGGAGAGGACGCGGAAGGGGTCTCGGGTGCCGTCCACGGGAGGCGGTCGGGAGCGGACGGAAGCACCGAGGCGGGCGGGGAGGGTTCCGGGCTCACGGGCTCTTGGTCTCGCGAGTGGATCCGCCTCGGTGCCATGGAGGTGAGCGGGGTGCCTGAAAGGGAACGGGTGCTCCCATGGCTATCCTGACACTTCTCTCCGTTTGAGGCTCAAGTGAACAGGACGCCAGATGCCTCGCACCCGCTGCTCATCCTTGACTTAGATGAGACGTTGCTGCACGCGTCAGAGACTCCGGTGGGCCGTGAGGCCGATTTCAGAGTCGGCCCGTTCCATGTGTACGAGCGTCCCTCAGTCCGCGACTTTCTCTCCGATGTAGCGATTCTATTTCGCGTTGCGGTCTGGACCTCGGCGACGTCAGGCTTCGCAGTTCCAGCGCTTCGCGCCATCGCTCCCCCTGCTGTTCGGTTTGAGTTTGTGTGGACGCGAGATCGCTGCACACGTCGAATTGACCAAGAGACCCGCAAAGTTCTTTGGGTCAAGGACTTGAAGAAGGTCAAGGGGCGGGGCGAGCGTCTCGAACAGGTCCTGATGGTGGACGACACGCCTGCCAAACTGCAGCGGCAGTACGGGAATTTGATTCGTATCCAACCGTATCTCGGCTCCGAGGTAGACGGCGAACTCCTGGCGCTCCTCTCGTACTTGCGTGAGATCTGCCCGGAGCCGAACTACCGCCGGATCGAGAAACGGGGGTGGCGGTCTCGATTCTAATCCCGGCCTGATTCCACCCGCCTCGGTGTCGAGGTTGGACCACAGAGAGGCCAGACATACACTCCACGCAATACGGTCACGCTACCCATGATCGACCACGTCGAGATCAAGTCATCTGATGGAGCAGCGTGCCTCACACTTTCGAAGCCGGAGGCGATAGGAGGTGGGGGAGAACTCGAGTATTTCACGGCTGTCATCTCCGACGCCAGCCTTCGGGCGACCTCTCGTGTGTACGCGTACGGCGCCGCAAATCTCGCG
>JBCCPW010000412.1:0-3719 GCA_039024735.1 Bacteroidota bacterium | reverse complement strand
GATGGGCGGGTGCTGGTCAACGAGATCGCGCCGAGGCCGCACAACACCGGGCACCTGACCATCGAGGCGTGCCACACGAGCCAGTTCGAGAACCACGTGCGTGCTGCGCTGGACCTGCCGCTCGGGGATCCGTCGCTGCGGGTCCCAGCGGCGTGCATGGTCAACGTCGTCGGGTCCCGCGAGGGCGTCGTGTCGCCCCGCCTCGGTGACGCGCTGGAGGTCCCCGGCGCGGCGGTTCATCTCTACGGCAAGGCGGACTCGCGTCCTCGCCGGAAGCTGGGACACGTCACGGTCACGGCGCCGGACGTGGACACGGCCCGCAAGCGCGCCGAGGCGGCCGCGGTGGCGTTGGGGCTCTAATTCCGTCTTCGAAGACGCGCGCACCGAGGCGGACACCCGACCACAGACGGCGGACCGTCGCTGTGGCTTGTCGGTCGCTACCGGTACACCCGCCCGACGAACACGCCGTTCAGGAACGCATCCGGATCGAGGTCCATCTGGAGCACGGGCCCGCGATGGCGTCCCGAGAGAAGCACTTTCGCGCTCTCCACGAGTCCGGCGGCCGTCGTCGCCTGGATGGCGCGCATCCGCCCGTTCGGCGTCTCGATGGGCGTCACAGCGTAGCTCCGGTCCAGCCGACGCCGAACGCCGTTCGCGTTGGGGCCGTCCACGGACGCGTAGAGGATCACGAGGTCGTCTTCCACGAGCGGGACCTCGGCCTGCATCCGCGCCTCCAGCGCATCGGGGTCGTGGCCGGTCTCTTCCAGGACCGACTCCACCCAGGCGTAGTGGCCGGGGTAGCGGAGGGTTTTGTAGTCCAGCGTGCGGATGGTCCCGGCGAAGTGGGTGGGCATGTCGGCCGCGCCGCCGGACGTCAGGTCGTCCTCGTAGACCACGCCGTCGATCACGATTCGGCCGCGTTCCGAGAGGGCGGGTACCTCGCGTGTCTCGCCCTCCCGGATGACGACGGCGGGCTTCACGTACTCCGTTGCGACCCCGATCGGGCTCCACGTGAATCCGTAGTGGTGCGGGCCCGAGGCGTGGCGCGTCAGCGCTCCGACTTTCATGGCGACCGTGTCCACTTGTCCGCCGTGATCGGCCTCGAACTGCCGGATAAGCTTGTGGCCCAACACGTTGATGACGCCCGGTGCGAGCCCCGTCTGAAGCACGAAGCCGGTTTCGGCGCCCTCGGCCATCGCCATGATCTCGTTGGTCTCGGCGACGTACTCCGTGAGGTTGGCGTAGTGGCACCCGTAGTCCAGCGCGAGGCGCGCGACGGTCGGCGCGAAGCGACCGGGGAGGCAGTCCAGTACCACGTCCGCCTCGGTGAACGCCTCCGCAAGTGCAGGGGCCGGATCCAGAGAGACAGGTGCGTGAACGGTCGAGAGCCGGTCGGCGTGGCCGACGAAGGCGCGGGCGCGGGCGAGGTTGGCATCGCTCGTGTCGGCGAGAATCACCCGGCCGACAGGCACGTCGGACCAGTCGAGGAGCATGTAGGCGGCGGCTTCGCCGATGCCGCCGGAACCGGCGATCAGAACCGTGGGGGAGGGGGTCATGCGGGGCGGAGATGGGGGCGGGGAAGATGCGAGCGATCGGTCGTCGGAACCGCTTCCAGAACAACGTGCGCCAAATCTCCACCGCCCAGCCTTCCGGCGTCCTGACGCGGGGCCGCATGCCTCCGCCTCGGCACCGAGGCGGGTCGGTCGGTCCGGGCAGAAAAGTGCCCCGGTCTCTTCCGCCTCGGCACCGAGGCGGGCGTTGTGGTGCCAGCCGGACGTGGGGTGACAGGTCCTACGCTCGGCCCCCGAACCCGTCAGTTCAGCTTGCCCTGGAACGCGGCCAGGAGTGCCTTCTGCTCCGCCGACAACTCGCCGGAATCCTCCGCCTCGGCGACCGTCTCTGGCGGGGCCGCGACGTGCGGGGGGGCGGCATCCAAGACTTCCTTGCGGACGTGCTCCAGGGTCTTGCCCCGGACGTACGCGCCACTCGCATTGGGATGGCCGCCGCCACCGAAACGGGCTGCCCAGCCGTTGATGGGGCAGTCGCCCTTGGAGCGGAACGACACCTTGATCCCGCTCAGCGTTTCCAGGAAGATGACGGCGGCCACCGCGTCTTCCATCCCGAGGGCGTAGCGGATCAGGCCCTCGGTTTCCTCGAAGTCAGCGCCGGAGGCGCGAAGGGTCTCCTGGGAGATGGTCATGCTCGCCAGCCGCCCGCCGTAGTGCAGCCGGATGGTCCCGAGCGCGAGACCGAGCAGCCGGAGCGCCTCGCGCGATTTCCCATCGAACAGCGCGACGTGGATGGGCTCGGGCTTGAAATCGCCCCGCGCCAGCAGGTCCGCCGTGATCTCGTGGGTGCGAGGGGTCGTCGCGCCGTAACGGAACGAGCCGGTGTCGGTCATGATCGCGACGTAGAGTGCCGTCGCGATGGGGCGGTCGATGGCTGAGGCGTCGTGCCCGGCGATGAGATCGTAGACGATCTCGCCCGTGGCCGCCGCGGACGTGTCCACGTGCGCCTCGGTGAACCACCCCTCGGGATCGGGGTGGTGATCCAGCAGCACGACGGGGTGCCCCGCCTCGGCGGCGGCGCGGAACGTCGGCCCCACGTCGCCGATCCGCTCCTCGGTGTTGGTGTCCACGACGACGCGCACGTCAGCGCCTGCGATCAACTCGGCGTGACTCAGCGCGCCCGTGTCGAAGGTGCGGACGAGCTTCTTGGGCTGCTCGTCGAGAAGCCAGCGGAGGGGCTTGGGCTCATGATCGGCGTTGAGGCAGTAGACGGCCTTGCCCATCCCGCGCAGCCACCGGCCGAGCGCGATCTCGGAGCCGAGCGCGTCGCCGTCCGGGCGGATGTGCGTCGTGAGGACGATGCGTTGCGCGGCGAGGAGCCGGTCGCGAATGGCGGAGAGGGAGTCAGACATGGGACGCGAAAGTACGGGTCTCTCCGGCCGCGGGTCCCTCCGCACCGTGCCCGCCTCGGCGCCGAATGGAACGTTCCGCCTCGGTCCCGAGGCGAGCACCGAGGCGGGGGTCCGCCATGGTTTCAGCGTTGCCGGACGGTGTAGGACAGGCTCAGGAGGACGATCCGGCCGAGCGCCAGCGCGTCTCGTTCCTCGATGTACTGCTCGCGGACCACTCGGTTGGCCGTCGGACGAGAGTCGAGGACATCGGAGACGGTCAGACGGACCTGGGCCTCGTCGTTCGCGAGGAAGGTGGTGCCCACGCCGAGGTCGATGCGCCCGGCCAGGGGCTCGCGCTCTCGGTCAGGGTCGAGGCTGCCGATGACTCGGGAGGTCAGGACGAGGCCGTAGCCAGGGCGCCAGTCTGCTGAGACGCTGGAGCTGTGCACGAGAGATCGTGGCGTGGACGGTGCATCCGACCAGGCCGCGCTGGCGCTGAGGCCGTATCGCAGCGAAAGGTCCAGCGTCTCCATCCCCGAGGTCGTGAGGGCCACACTGCCGCCGCCCCAGAGGCTCTGCACCATCGTGTCGAGGTCGTTGATCCGGGTCAGCGTGTTCGAGTACCTGGCGTTCACGGAGAGGTTGACGTTGCTCCTGAGCGCAGCGAGTGGGCGGCTGTAGACGGCGAACCCGAACCCGCCCCACGACCGGTCCGCGTTGACGGGGATCGTGAGTTGCGCCCCCGGTGCGAGCGACACCTCCCCGACTCGCATCGAGTCCGCCCCGGCGATGAAGGTGGCAGGCACGATGGGGTTCACCG
>JBCCPW010000411.1:0-3730 GCA_039024735.1 Bacteroidota bacterium | reverse complement strand
TCACGCCACGCGCGTTGGAGCCCGTCCTCGCGACCCTCTACCAGATGGAGTTCCTTGAAGAGGGCGCCGGAGCGGTACCACTGGCGCTGGGTCCCATGGGCGACACCCTCCACGAAGCGGGCCTCGGCGCGGAGGTGGCCGTTGGGCCACCACGTCTGCACTGTCCCGTGCCGACGGTTGGCCGTGTACGGCACGCGCTCGCTCCTGGCGCCGTTCTCGAACCACCGCTCGGTCAGGCCGTCGCGCTTGCCGTCCACGTAGCGGATCCGCTCCACGAGCGTCCCGTCAGCGTCGCGGCGGATCGAGGCCCCCGTGAACGGTTCGCCCTCGTGGTAGACGCGGCCCTCGGTGGCACGAAGGGACAGCGCGGCAGCGTCCACCCGGTCCGGACGAGCGGCCACGAGGACCGTCACGGCCGCCAGGCCGAGGAGGAGAAGGCTAGCGGATCGCATTGGGAGTGCCCTGGTAGTCGCCGGGGAAGAGGATGTAGTACTGCCCGAGGTAGACCTCATTCTGGATGTGGTAGTGGTACTCCCCATCCGGGTTGTGCGGCGTCGGGCCGACGTGACCGCCGGAGGCGTCGAGGTCGGTCGGGTACGTCCCATCTGGTTCGCGGCGGCCGTAGAGGAAGAAGCCGTCCGCCATCACCCCGATGAGCGCGTCGTCGTCGTCACTCCATGCTTTGGGCTCGAGGTGGTAGTGATAGAGGCCCGGCCCTCTATGGGCACCGGTGTAATCGAGCGATCCCAAGGCGTTGTCGATCGGGACATTGGGTCCCTCCTGGTCGTTGTAGATCATGGCCCCGCTCACTGCGATGCCAATGGGGCCGAGACCGGTCGCCGTGGAGAAGGACGCGCGCTCTGGACTGGCGGACACCGTCAGGGCGACGCTCCCGACGAAATCGTCGATGAAGCCCGGTGTGAGCCGGTCGGCCACAGTCGGATCCACGTAGAGCGGGTGGGTCGGTGACCAGTAGGGCGACACGTGGTTGGGGTAGCCGTTGCTCTCGATCAGCACATCGTCGCCATCCAGCATCACGGAGACGTTGTCGGTGTCGAAATCCGCGAAGGCTGGGTGGAGTGTGGCCGGGGTGGTGTCGTCGTCATCGTCGATGACATCAGTGGTGGAATCGCAGGCGGCAAGCGCCGCCAGGCCGAAGGCCAGAACGAACAGCCCGAGGCCAGTGGACATCTTCATCAGGAAGGGGGGCGGGTGCCCGATCAGAATCGCGAGTGGATGTCCAGAGCGTGTGCAGACCCTGTCGCGATCCGCACGCACTCGCGGCGCCCGCCTCGGTGGTTCGTGGACGGCCCGAGGCGGGCGGTCTTCGTCTCCTCTCTCGGGAAGGCGCGCCGCATCCGGCGGTAGCTTCAGCGCTCGTTTTCGCGCCCTGTCCGCTTCCTCGCGATGTCTGCCGAGCCCCGCTACCCCGACGCCGCCGCCTACGACCAGGTCGCCGTGGAGCAGGCCGTCCTGGAGCGCTGGGACGCCGAGGACACCTTCCGCCAGTCGCTGCACCTTCGCGAGGGCGCCCCCACGTTCGCCTTCTACGAAGGCCCGCCGACCGCCAACGGCAAGCCCGGCATCCACCACGTCCTCGCGCGGACGCTGAAGGACCTCTTCTGCCGGTACAAGACCATGAAGGGGTACCGCGTGGACCGCAAGGCGGGCTGGGACACGCACGGTCTGCCCGTCGAGATCGAGGTGGAGAAGGAACTCGGCCTGGAGGGGCGGCACGCTGTGGAGGCGTACGGCATCGCGGAGTACAACGCGAAGTGCCGCGAGAGCGTGCTGCGCTACAAGGACTTGTGGGATTCGCTCACGGTCCGAATGGGCTACTGGGTGGACCTCTCGGACCCGTACGTCACGTTCGAGAACGAGTACATCGAGAGCGTCTGGGCGCTGCTCCAGACCCTCCACGAGAAGGGGCTGCTCTACCGAGGGCACAAGGTGCAGTGGTACAGCCCGGCCAACGCAACCGTCCTCTCGTCACACGAGGTCTCGCTCGGCTACAAGGAGGTGCAGGATGTCTCCATCGTCACCCGCGCCCGGCTCGTGGACGCCGACGGTGACATCCCGACGTACCTCCTCGCGTGGACCACGACGCCCTGGACCATCCCGAGCAACGCCGCAATGGCTGTCGGCGAGCGGATCGACTACGTGACCGTCCGCGTTCCCACCGAGGCGGGCGGCCACGAGCATCTCATTCTGGCCGAGGCGCTCGTCGGCAAGACGATCAAGGGTGAGGATCCGGTCATCGTGGAACGATTCACGGGCGCCGATCTCGTGGGCCGCCGGTACGAGCCGATGATGCCCGCCACGGCCGAGCACTTCCGCCTCGGTGGCGCGGTGAGCGACCAGCACACCGGGCTCTACACCGTCGTCGCGGCGGACTACGTCACGACGGAGGACGGCACCGGGATCGTCCACACGGCCCCGGCCTTCGGCGCGGACGACCACGCGACGGGCCAGAAGAATGCGCTCCCGCTCCTCAACCCCGTCCGCCCGGACGGCACCTTCGAGGAGGGCTTCCCCGTTTGTGGCGGGCTCTGGTTCAAGGACGCCGACCGGCCCCTCATCCGCGACCTCGCGTCTCGCGGGCTCCTCTACCGCGAGGACTCCTACGTTCACAACTACCCGCACGACTGGCGAAAGGGCACCCCGCTCATGTCGTACCCGGTGGACTCGTGGTTCGTGGAGACGACCCGTGTGAAGGACCGGATGGTGGAGTTGAACGCGACCATCAACTGGCAGCCCGAGGCCATCGGGACCGGCCGGATGGGGCAGTGGCTGGAGAACAACGTGGACTGGGCGCTCAGCCGGATGCGATACTGGGGCACGCCGCTGCCGATCTGGGCCTCGGACCAGGACCCGGACGTCGTGGAGGTCATCGGCAGCATCGCCGAGTTGAAGGCGAAGTGCGGCGGCGATCTCCCCACCGAGGCGGTCAACCCCGAGACGGGCGAGATCGACCTGCACCGCCCGTACGTGGACGCGATCACGTGGCCCGCGCCGGACGGGGGCACGATGCGACGCATCCCGGACCTCCTCGACGTGTGGTTCGACTCCGGCGCGATGCCCTTCGCGCAGTGGCACCAGCCCTTCGAGAACGACGAGGCCTTCGCGCGGAACTTCCCGGCGGACTTCATCGCGGAGGGCGTGGACCAGACGCGCGGGTGGTTCTACACGCTCCACGCGCTCGGGACGCTCATCACGGACAGCGTCGCGTACAAAAACGTCGTGGTGAACGGCCTCGTGCTGGACGCGGACGGCCAGAAGATGTCCAAGTCGAAGGGCAACGCCGTCGATCCGTTCGCGGCCATCGGCGAGCACGGCGCCGACCCGGTGCGCTGGACCATGATGGCCGCCTCCCCGCCGTGGGAGAGCCTGCGCTACTCCGATGCCGCCATCCTAGACACCCGGCGCAAGTTCTTCGGCACGCTCGTCAACACGTACCGCTTCTTCGCGACGTACGCCTCGGTGGATGGCTTCCACTACGACACCGACGCGGCCACGCCGGACGAGCAGCGCAGTGAACTGGACCGCTGGATCCTCTCGCGCCTCCAGTCCACCATCACCGAGGCGGACGCCGCCTTCGAGGACTACCACCCGACGCGCGCGGCTCGCTCGGTCCAGACCTTCGTGGACGACCTCTCGAACTGGTACGTGCGGCGCAGCCGCCGCCGGTTCTGGAAGTCGCAGGACGACGCCGACAAGCGCGCCGCCTACG
>JBCCPW010000410.1:0-3737 GCA_039024735.1 Bacteroidota bacterium | reverse complement strand
AGTTCGGTCCGCCTCGGCGAGGTCGTGGAGGCGGTCGGCGCCCGTCTCGCGGATCTCGCCGAGGGTGAGCCCGGCGAGGCGTTCGTTGAGGCGCTGCACGACGGCATCGAGGCGGGCGGAGTCGGTGGGAACTTCCACCTCGGCCTGGACCGTCCGCGCCAACCCGCCTCGGATCGCGAGGACAAACAGGACCCGGTGGGACGAGAGCGCGACGACATCGAGGCGTTCGAGGACGCCCGTGGAGAGGCGCGGCGTGAGCACCACCCCGAGAAGCTGCGCGAGCCGCCCCAGCAGCCGCGACGACTCGCGCGCGATGGCCTCCAGATCGCCCAGCCGTCGGTGCACCGAGGTGCGCAGCATCGCGGCCTCGTGCGGACGGAGCCCGGCCACGTCCATCAACTCGTCCACGTAGAGCCGGTAGCCTCGCGCGGTGGGCACGCGCCCGGCGGAGGTGTGCGGGTGGCCGAGGTACCCGGCCTCTTCGAGCGCGCGCATCGTCGTGCGGAGGCTCGCACTGGACAGTTCGAACTCGTCGGCGAGGCTCTTGGACCCGACCGGTGCGGCGCTCTGGATGAACCGGGCCACGATCCGCTCCAGCACATCGCGCTCACGCGCGGACAGCGCGCCGCCTCCCCCCGATTGCGCGAGGGGGTCCCGGGGCGAACGAGGGGCGTGGCGAGACGAAGACATCGGGCGAGACGGCGAACGGTGCGCACCGGCATGATATCGGCCGGGGATCGACGCAACCGGAAGAACGCCCACGGACGGCCCCGGTTGTTGCGCGCACGGGGAGCCCCGCGTGCTTGGCGCGTTTTTCGAGCGGCACTCGACGACGATCTCCCGCCTCGGTGAACGGACCGAGGCGGGACCAGTCAGGCCTCGGCCGGGACCAGTGCGATAGTGCTCAACCGGTTCTCGGCGAAGAGGGCCGCCGCCACCTCGCGCACGTCCTCTGCCGTCACGGCCTCCACCTCGGCGAGCGCTTCGTCCAGCGAGACGTACCGCTCGAACGTCAACTCCACTCGACCAAGGCGCTGCATCCGGTTGGACATGCTCTCGATCCCGAGCATGACCGAGCCCTTGAGTTGCTCCTTCGCGCGTTTGAGCATCCGGTCGCTCACGGGTGTCTCGGCGAGCTTGTGAAGCTCACGCACGATGAGGTGGCGCGCGCGGTCCAGACGCGAGGGGTCCGTGCCCATGTACACGCCCACGTCGCCCACGTCCGCCACGAGGTTGACGAACGAGTAGACGGAGTAGCAGTAGCCGTACTTCTCGCGGATGTTCTGGTTGAGGCGCGAGGACATCCCGCCACCCAGGATGGTGTTGAGGACCGAGAGGGCGGTCCGCCGGTCGTCCAGCGCTCCGAAGCTCCGTGTGCCGACGACGAGGTGGGCCTGCTGCGTCCCGGGCCGCTCCACCCACCGATCCACGGGCTGATACACCTCGGCGGGCTCGCGCTGGACCGGGTTCGACTCGCGCTCGAAATCGGCGAGTTGCTTCTCGACGATTCGCACCACGTCGGCGTGCCGGGCGTGGCCTGCGACGCTGACCACGAGCCGATCCGGGACGTAGTGGCGGTCCATGTACCCGGCCACGTCGTCTCGCGAGAAGCCCGTGACGGTCTCCGGCGTGCCCAGGACCGGACGGCCGAGCGGGTGGCCGGGGTACATCGCGGCCTCGTAGTGATCGTAGACGTGCTCCTCGGGCGCGTCCTCGTACATCTTGATCTCTTCCAGGATCACGTCCTTCTCCTTCTCCACCTCCCGAGGCGGGAGGGTCGGCTGCGTGACGAGATCGAGGGTGGTGTCGAGCGCCCTCGCGAGGTAGTCATCGAGCGCGCGGGCGTAGAAGCAGGTGTGTTCCTTGGAGGTGAAGGCGTTCAGGTACCCTCCCACCGACTCCATCCGCTGGTTGATGTGGTGGCCTTTCCGGCGACGCGTGCCCTTGAAGACGAGATGCTCGATGAAGTGGGTGATGCCGTTTTCTTCGGGCGCCTCGTCTCGGCTGCCCGCGTCCACCCATGCGCCCACGGCGATGGAGCGGACACTCGGGATGGTCTCTGTGA
The DNA here is from genome assembly GCA_039024735.1 of Bacteroidota bacterium. Lineage (GTDB taxonomy): Bacteria > Bacteroidota > Rhodothermia > Rhodothermales > Rubricoccaceae > Rubricoccus. The sequence continues at coordinate 1,672 of JBCCPW010000410.1, read as the reverse complement.
CAACGCGGACGCCGCTGTCGAGGACGGTGCGCTCGAAGCCGGGCGTGGCAGGAGCTTTCTTGGGCATGGATCGCAAGAGTTTCGCGCATCCTAGCCCCAGATCGGTGCCGAGTCTCCGAAGAGGCCGCGAGTTTGGGGCCCCTGGGAGAGGGCCAGGGGGCCGTGGTAAGCGAGGCACCCGCCTCGGTGCTGAGGGGCCTGCCACCGAGGCGACCAACCGACCACCGACAGTCGGCCACCGCTGCGCCTCGTCGGTGGTCCTTCAGGACGCAAGCGGTGCCCATCGCGTTCAGCCAACCGGTATCCGTTCCTTCACACACCGAGGCGGGAGCCGTCAACCGCCTCGGTACGAAACGGAATCCGTCGGCGTGCGTGCTTGGCTCCCCCTCGGTGCTGAGCAAACACCGAGGCGGGCGAGGTCAGCCGTCTGCCAGCCGGTAGGCTCTGAGCGTGTTCCGTTGCATGGTCGGAACGAGCAACAGGCGCTTCGCGGGGATGTACTCGATGTCTGCTGCCCGGATGCCGTCGCCCGCCGTGTCAAGAATGAGCGTCTTCGATCCGTCGGCCTGGAGGTGGTAGATCTGCCCGTTGAATCCGGACGCCAGGAATGTCCCGTCCCCGATGGCTTCGAGGCCATCCGGCCCCTCGATTCCTTGCGCCAGAGTCGAGACCGCTTCGGTCTCCAAGTCCATCCACCCCACGGTCTGGAGCGTCCACTGTGTGACGAGCAAGCGCCCGTCCTGCGCTAGAAGACCGTTGGGAGTGTCAATGTCCGACGCGACCGTCCGAAGGACGCCGTTGTGCAGAGCGTAGACCGTGTTCCCGCCGGTGTCACTCGCGTAGACGGTCCCCTGCGCGTCGATCACGATGTCGTTCAACGCGACCGCCCCCGGAACGGGGTACCTCTGGACGACAGCCCCGGCTTCGATGTCGATCTCCACGATTGCGTCGATGTCTGTCACGAAGAGGTGCCCCTCGTGGATTCCCGTTCCCGTGGGCGCGTGGAGGCCCCTGATCCACTCCGCATCGAGGACGCGACCATCCAGAGCCACCGTGCTCACACTGCCCTGGCCGTCTTTGCGCATGAAGTGCCCGTCGATGTTGGTCGTGTAGATCACGTCCGTGATCGGATCGTAGATGGCTGACTCGACCGTCGTGAGCAGCGTGTCCGTTTCCCAGAGCAGTTCGGCGGACAGGACCTCTTGCGCGAGGCTCAGAGAGGGCAGAAGCGCGATGGACGCGAGCCACCATGCGGACCAGAAGGTGCGAGTCATAACGGGGGATTGAAACCAGTGGCGGACGTGCCTCCCCTAGCTACGCCGCCCTCCTCCTCAACCGGTCCCGTTTCCTACGGACGGGCGTCCTGATTTAGGATTCTGGAGCTTCTGAGTGGCTCCGGAAGGACGCCGGAGTAGCTCCCGTCTGGCGCTTGAAGGCGGAGTAGAACGCGGACTTTGAGCGGAACCCCGCCTCGTAGCCGACGGCCTCCATCGTGAGATGCGGTGCCGTTTCAATGAGCCGCTTGGCTTCATCCACTCGACGCGCGTTGATGAGAGTCGCGAAGCTGACCCCCATGTTGTCATTGAGCAGTTGCGACAGCCGACTCGGCGCGACGTCCAGCACGTCCGCGAGGCTGGCCACGGTTACGTCTGGGTTCGCGAACACTCTCTCT
>JBCCPW010000409.1:0-3745 GCA_039024735.1 Bacteroidota bacterium | reverse complement strand
GCGCCGACAGCCGCGCGGCCCGGCCCAGCGGCTCATCGAGATCGCCGCCCGCCGCCCCGACGTGCTGCTGGAGATGCGCCCGAGCGCCTGACCTGACGGGCGTGTTCGCACGGACCGAGGCAGTAGCTCTCCCCGCCTCGGTGCCGAAGCGAACGCACCGAGGCGGGGAGAGCTACTGCCTCGGTCCGTGCGAACACGCCCGTCAGGTCAGGCGCTAGGGCGCATCTCCAGCAGCACGTCGGGGCGGCGGGCGGCGATCTCGATGAGCCGCTGGGCCGGGCCGCGCGGCTGTCGGCGCCCCAACTCCCAACTCCGCACCGTCGCCAGCTTGACGCCCAGCAGATCTGCGAAGCCCTCCTGGGTCTGGCGGAGCGCCTCGCGAATGGCCGCCACGTCCTCGGTGTCCTCCGAGCGCGCCTCGGCGAGGCGCCATGCGGGCTGTCCCTCCTCGTGCACCTCCAGCAGGATGCGGCCGTCGTAGACGACCTCGCGCGGAGCGTCCTGTCCATCGTTCACGATGCCATCCAACTCGTCGGCCACGGCGTCTGGGGTGAAGGCCGTGGACTGGCTCGCGGATTCGAGGTCGCCGAGGAAGAAGCGATCCGGTGCGCGATAGGCATAGCGGACCGTGCGGATGCCGCCGCGCTTGCTCCCGCCTCGGTCGGCCCAGCGGACCTCCCGCCATTCATCCGTGCCGGGCACGGGCTCGCCGCTCGTCGGGTACTGCCCGAGGCGGAGGAGGAGCTTGCGGTACGCCTCATCGGCGAGGCGCTGGGGACGACGGGTGGCGAAAGGCGAGAGCTCGACGAAGCGGACGGTCATGCGGACGGCAGATAAGGGAACAGACGATGTGTATGCACTGTGTCCGCATCCGTTCACCGATCCTCCGGTTCCGTCCAGGACTTCATCCTGAGGTCACATGGACCCCGCCCCGATGGGCTCATCCCGCCTCGGTGCACGCACGGGAACACCGAGGCGGGACGCTGCCTGCTACAGGTTCGAGATCAGGTCGTCCGCGAACTCGCTGCACTTGCGGAGCGTCGCGCCGTCCATGAGCCGCTCGAAGTCGTACGTGACGGTCTTGTTCGCGATAGTGCGCTCCATCGCGCGGATGATTGCGTCGGCTGCCTCGGTCCAGCCCATGTAGCGGAGCATCATCTCGCCGGAGAGGATGACCGAGGAGGGGTTGACCTTGTCCTGCCCGGCGTACTTCGGCGCGGTCCCGTGGGTGGCCTCGAAGAGCGCGATGCCGGTGTCGTAGTTGATGTTGGCGCCCGGCGCGATGCCGATGCCGCCCACCTCGGCGGCGAGGGCGTCCGAGACGTAATCGCCGTTGAGGTTGAGCGTCGCGATGACGCCGTACTCGGCGGGGCGGGTGAGGATCTGCTGGAGGAACGCGTCCGCGATGACATCCTTGACGGTGATCGTGCGGCCGTCCACGGTGAACGTGCGCCACGGGCCCCCGTCGAGTTCGGTCGCGCCGTAGAGATCGCCTGCCGTCTCGTAGCCCCAGTCGCGGAAGGCGCCCTCGGTGAACTTCATGATGTTGCCCTTGTGGACGAGCGTCACCGAGTCGCGCCCGTTTTGCACGGCGTAGGCCAGCGCGGCCTTCACGATGCGGCGCGTGCCCTCCTGCGAGACCGGCTTGATGCCGAAGCCCGCCGTGTCTGGGAAGCGGACGTTCTGGAAGCGCTCCGGGAAGTGTTCCTTCATCAGCGCCTTGAAGCGCTCGCCGTCCTCGGTGCCGTGCTCGAACTCGATCCCGGCGTAGATGTCCTCCGTGTTCTCGCGGAAGATGACCATGTCCACCTTCTCGGGATGCGTCACGGGGCTCGGCACGCCCTCGAAGTAGCGCACCGGCCGGACGCACGCGAAGAGGTCCAGCTTCTGCCGGAGTGCCACGTTGAGGCTCCGGATGCCGCCGCCGACGGGCGTCGTGAGCGGGCCCTTGATGCTCACGAGGTGGTGCGCGATGGCATCGAGGGTGTCCTGCGGCAGCCACTCGCCGACGGTGTCCATCGCCTTCTGTCCGGCGAGCACCTCGAACCACTCGATCTGGCGGTCGTCGCCGTAGGCAGACGAGACGGCGGCGTCGAATACGCGCGAGGCGGCGGCCCAGATGTCCGGCCCGATGCCGTCGCCTTCGATGAACGGCACGATGGGGCGGTCGGGGACCTGGAGGCCGTCGGCGGTCATCGTGACGGTCTCGCCGGAGGTGGGAGCGGTGAGGTGCTGGTAGTCGGGCATCGGAGCGGGAATGAAGTCAGAGGGGGGCGCGGAAGGTACCGCGAGGGGCCGCCTCGGTACCGAGGCGGAGGGTGTCACCGGGGCGTCTACCGGCCGGAGGCCGACCGCGTCCAGACGGCCCAGTCGAGGCCTTGCGCAGCGAGTGCCCATCCGGTGTCCTTGGGCGACCAATCCCCGGGGCCGATCGCGATGGCTGTGGTCCCGTCGATCACAGCGGCGTAGACCTCATCGCGCGCCATCTGGACCTGAACGGTGGACCGGCTCGTGATGCCCTGCTCTCGTCGGAGCCGAAGCAGCGTCGTGAGGGTCTCGCGCATCTCCGCCTCGGTGCCGAAGAGGTGAGGCCAGTACACGGTCGGCGTGCCGGGATGCGTGAGGAGATATGCGTAGCCCAGACCGAGGCGGTGCGCGGGGAACGGCCAGTGCGTCTGCCCGCCGCCCGGCGACGGGCCGGTGTCGTGGTTGTCGAGGAACGTGACCGACCGCTCAGGCCACCAGCCGATGGTGCCGGGGACCAGGCCCATCCGCCCGAACTCGGTGCGCTCCACGGCGAGCATGAGCTGCCACTTGGTCGTGAAGTCGAACGCGGCCGAGGTGCCGCCCGTCGCGTCGATCCAGTCGATGATGATCTGGCGGTGGGCGTCCACGGCCGCGCCCATCGCGTCGTAGCTGCCGTCCGGGATGTCTGGCCAGATCTCGCCGACGGAGAACGCAGGCTGCGTCGCGCGGTTGTACGCGCCGACGAACCGGCCGTGGAAGCCCCGGACGTAGTCGAAGCGCCAGCCGTCGAACCCGATGGTGGCGCGAAGCCATCGGAGCCACTTCAGGATCTCGGCGTGGACCGAGGCGTCCGCGTGGTCGAGGTCGCGGGCGGCGTGGAAGCCTGATCCGGTGTCAGTGCCTCCGGTGCCCTGGCCCCATTCGTCATCGCGCGTGACTGCGTCCGCGTTGTCCGCGAAGGCGGGCGCGGTGAAGTCCGCCCAGTCCGTCGTGCCGACGCGGTGGTTGACGACGATGTCCGCGATCACCCGGACGCCTCGCGCGTGGAGCGCCGCGATGGCGGCTTGAAGCCCGGCCTGGTCGCCGTAGGCGGAGGCGTCGAGGTCGTACCACTCGTTCGGGAGGTAGCCCTCAGCGGCGGCCGATTGCGACGGCGGCGGCAGCCACACCATCGTGATGCCGGCGTCCGCGATGGCGTCGGCGCGAGACTCGACGACCAGCCACCAGTCGTGCTCGTGGCTGGTCCAGTGGAAGCCCTGGAGGAGGATGTCGGAGCGTGGAATGGCGCGTCGGGTGGGTGGTGGGCCTCAGTCTACGAGCATCCACTACCATTCCCGCCTCGATACCGAGGCGGGAGGAAACAGAAAACGGGCGGCCTCCCGAAGGAAGCCGCCCGCTGCTCAGAGAGCCGAGCGCTGGCTGAGCCAGCAGAGGCGAGGCTTAGAAGCCCATGCCGCCGCCCATGCCGCCCATGTCGGGCGCACCGGCGGGCATGGCG
>JBCCPW010000408.1:0-3756 GCA_039024735.1 Bacteroidota bacterium | reverse complement strand
GGGTCGTGCCGGTCCAGGAAGCCGCACGTGGCGTAGAGCATCGCGTCCATCGCGTAGATCGTCGCGTGCATCTCCGCGATGCGCTTCTGGACCAGCTCGAAGTCCGCCAGGGGCCGCTGGAACTGGTAGCGCGTGCTGGCCCACTTGGTCGCCTGCTCGGCGGCCTGCTTCGCAGCACCCGTCACGCCCGCGCTGAGCGTGCAGCGGCCGTAGTTGAGGCACGTCAGCGCCACCTTCAGGCCCTGGCCCTCGCAGTGGAGACGCCGCGAGGCGGGCACCTTCACGTTCGTGAAGCGGAAGCGCGCCTGCCACGTCCCGCGAATGCCCGTCTTGGAGCGGTTGGCCTCGAACACCTCCGCGCCCTCCATGTCGGGCGTCACGATGAGCGCCGTCACGCCATCGCGCTCCTTGCCCGTCTTGGGATCCGTGTAGCGGTGTTTTGCCATCACGGTGTAGAGCCCGCTGTACGCACCCGACGTGCTCCACTTCTTCTCGCCGTTGAGGACGTAGACCTGCTCCTCTTCGTCCCAGTAGCAGGTGGTCTCCTGACCGGCGGCGTCGCTGCCGACCTGGGGTTCACTCAGCGCGAAGGCGGAGAGCTTCTCGCGTGCCACCATCGGGAGGAACTCCTTCTTCTGCGCCTCGGTGCCGAAAAGCATGAGGGCCTTGCAGCCGATGGACTGGTGCGCGCTCACGACCACGGCTGTGGAGCCGCAGTACCGCCCGATGGTCTCCAACACCCGGTTGTAGCTCGCCACGCCCAGACCCAGGCCGCCGTATGTCTCCGGGATGGTCATCCCGAGCACCCCCATGTCGAAGAGCCGCTGGATGACCCACTCGGGGATCCGCTCCTCGGCGTCGATCTGGACGCGCGGGTGCTCGGTCTTCATGTACGCCTCCAACTCCGCTACGAGGGCGTCGGCCTTGGCCTTCTCGTCCGGCGCGACCGTGGGGTACGGGAACAGGAGCTCGTCGCGGACGCGGCCCCAGAACAGGTTTTTGATGAACCCCATCTCGTCGGGCTCAGGCCCCATCATGGTCTCGGCCTCCTCGATCATCTGGCGATCACGAGCGGAAACCCCTTTGAGCTGCGAGAGAAGTGACATGGTGCGGTGCGACGTGGTGATTGGAAGCGCTTTTCTGACGCGAGGATAGGGAATCTGGCCCCTGAGCGCGCCGAGGAAATGGAGAATCGGCCGGAGCCCTCGGTAGCTTCACCAACGCCCTTCCGATTGGAATGCTCCCCTTCCCGTCCCGCCTCGGTGCCGCCACCGAGGCGGCCGGAGCCCCGCTCTGCGTCGGGCTCGACCCCGACCCCACCCGGATGCCCGCACCCCACGCGAAGGGTGGGGCACTCGGTGCGTCGGTGTTCTGCCGCGCCATCGTGGAAGCGACGCACGAACGCGCAGCCGCGTTCAAGCCGAACCTCGCCTTCTTCGAAGCCTACGGCCCCTACGGCTGGGACGCGCTCGCGTCCGTCTGCGAGGCCTTTCGTGACTCCGGGCGGCTCCTGATCCTCGACGGCAAGCGCGGCGACATCGGCAACACGGGCCGGAAGTACGCCACGGCGATGTACGACCGCCTCGGTGGCGACGCGGCGACCGTCGCGCCGTACATGGGGCGGGATTCCATCGCGCCGTTTCTGGAGCACGAGGGCCGATGCGCGTTCGTCCTCGCGGCCACCTCCAACCCCGGCGGCGCGGACCTCCAGGACCTCGCGGCCGACAGCCAGCCCGTCTGGCACCACACCGTCCGTCTCAGCACCGAGGCGGGTCGAGATCTCCCCGGCACGGTGGGCTTCGTGGCGGGCGCGACGCGGCCGGACCGCCTCGATGCCATCCGGGAGGCCGCAGGCGACGCGCCGCTCCTCGTGCCTGGCGTGGGCGCGCAGGGCGGAAGCGTGGCCGACGTGCTCGCGGCCAACGCGGGCGGGCCGATCCTCGTCAACTCCTCGCGTGGCATCCTCTACGCCAGTTCCGGCGACGACTTCGCCGAGGCGGCCCGCGACGCCGCTGCTCGTCTGGCGGATGCGCTCGCGGGATGACCGGTTCTGCGCGATGGCGCTGCGTGAGGAGGTGAACCCCTCTTCGCCGTCATGCGCCGTCTGCTCGCTCTGGTTGTTCTCGCCCCGTTCGTCTCCGGCTGCGATGTTGCAGGGCTCGGCGGGGACCCCACGTTCTCGTTCGTGCTGGAGGAAAGCGCCGAGGGCACGATGGAAGGCGACGGCTTCGCCGAGATCGGGTGCGCCTTCGCGGGCTGCACCGAGCGCTTCGTGTTCGAGGACTCCGGGGCGGCCGTCTACGTGTTCACCGCCAACCCGGGCACGTCGCCGTCGCTCTCGGCTGTAGACCGCACGATCCGCGTGGGCCGGAGCAACGGTACGCGCGCCTCGATGGAGTTGGACGACTTCGGCACGTCGCTCGATGTGAACGGCGACATCACGATCGAATGCCTCGGCGAGCGCGTGCGCGGCGAAATCGCCTTCGTGGCGTCCTTCAACAACCGGCCGGGCGAGCCGGTGGAGGTCCGGGGCACGTTCGACATGCCCCGGACGGCGGACAACTCATGGCGCGAGGACGACCTCCCGGCGTGTCAGTGAGGCTCGGTCCGCCTCGGTGCGCTCGGGAATGCACCGAGGCAGCGACACTCGAAACGCGTGATTGAGACGCGACGGCGACGGCCGATACGGGTGTCGTGCGTGCGCTTGCTCCCGTTGTCCTGTCCCTCGTGCTGGCCGTGTCCGCCTCGGCGCAGACGTGCCCGTCCCCGCTGGACGGCCGCGACTGGACGCGCGTGGACGCTCACGCCCTGTCTGCCTCTCCGCGCGATGCCACCGACCTCGACCGCCTCGCAGCCTACCTGAGTCGGGCGGGACGCACCGAGGCGGATCGCGCCCGCGCCGCCTTCCGATGGGTCGCCGGGCACATCGCGTACGACTCGGCATCGCTCGTGCCGGGCCAGCGCAAGCAGCAATCGGCCGACTCCACGCTCGCGCGGCGGAATGGCGTCTGCGAGGGCTACGCCCGCCTGCTCATCGCGCTCTTGGGCCGGATGGACATCGAGGCGCGGTACATCTCCGGGTGGGGACTCTCCACGGACGACGCGGCGATCTCGCCGGACGGCCTCCACGCGTGGGTCGCCGCGAGACTCGACGGTGCGTGGGTGCTGATGGACCCGACGTGGGCGGCGGGCGGCGTCTCGGGCGGGCGGTTTTTCCCTCGGTTCCGAGGCGAGTGGTTCGCGAGTCCCCCGGACTGGTTCGCGAGGCGGCACATTCCCACCGACGAGCGCTGGCAACTCCTCAGCAGGCCCTTGTCGCTGCAAGATGCCGTCGTGCGACGGATCCCGGAGGCCTCGTGCCGTACCGAGCCTGCCGCGCCGACTCGGCGCCACAGCCGGAGCACACGCATCTCATCGTCGGACGATGGCGGTCCGCCGTGGGGCGACATCGGCGGGGTGCGGTACCGCGTGCTTTCGCCCGCGACGGAGTCGCCGCTCCGCTCGCGAGACCGCGCGACGGTCCGCGTGGAGGCGCCGGACGCCGCGGCCGTGGCGGTCTTCGACGGCAGCGTGATGGGACCGGCGCTCCGCGCCTCGGGCGGCGTCTGGAGCGGGACTGTCCGCGTGGGGGAGCACCCGCTCTCGATTGGGCTCCAGGTCCACCGAGGCGGGCCGTGGCAGATGATCCGCCGGATCCCGGTCGCCTCGCGCTGACGGCTTCCGCCTCGGTGCTGCGGCAGCCTCACCGAGGCGGTG
>JBCCPW010000407.1:0-3766 GCA_039024735.1 Bacteroidota bacterium | reverse complement strand
TCGGCGGTTCGCTCGAAGAAGTAACTCGCGATGCCGTTGAGAACCTGACCCTTCAGCGGGATCGCTTGCCGCAGGACGTGGTCGAACGCGGAGAGCCGGTCGGAGGTGACCAGGATGAGGCGCCCATCGTCCAGGCGGTACGTGTCACGGACCTTGCCCTGACGCCTCGTGCCAAACGTGAACTGTGTGGCCCTCAGAGGCGGCGGAAGCGTCTCAGGCAGACCGGTCATGCCACCGAGGCGGTCGACGCACGCGCGATGACCACCGTCTCGATCTCCGTGTCGAGGCGGTCGTCGGCGTCGACAGGAGGAGCGGAGACCTCGTCCATCCGCGCGAGCAACCGCTCGGCCGCCAGCGTCCCGACAAGGTGCATGTGCTGATCGATGCTGGACAGACCGAGGAAGTGACTCAGCTTGAGATCGTCGTACCCCATCAGGGACAGGTCGCGGGGGATCTCCAGTCCTTGAGAGCGAGCGTGAGACCAGGCCCCGTAGGCCTGAACATCCGAGGCGGCGAACACAGCGGTCGGCGGCGTCTCTAGGTCGAGCAGCTTCCGCATGGCCTCGGCTCCCGCTTCTTCCGAGAACCCGGCGTGCTTGTCGGTGTCACCGCGCACGACGAGCGACTCGTCATACTCGATGCCGGAGGCCGCGAGAGCCTCCCGGTAGCCCTGGAGCCTGGGCGCGTGTGCCTGACTCCACTCGTGTGCGGCGATCATGCCGATCCGAAGATGTCCGAGCGAGATCAAATGCTCGGTCGCGCGTCGGGAGCCCGCCACGTCGTCCCACCAGATGGAGTCAAACGCTTCATCGCGAGCGCCGATCAACACGACGGGTGCCTGCATCTTCACCAGAGACCGGCGAATCTCGTCGTCTGGATCCAGCGAGGTCACGATCAGACCCGCAACGGCTCCACGCTCCAGGAACCGAGCGAGAGTTGCCTGGGGTTCCTGAGACCCGAGATTGCACAGCATCAAGTCCGAGCCGTGATCCTTGAGCACGTCCTTGACGCCCTTGAGGATCTCCACGAAGAAGAGGGACGTGAAGGAGGGCATCGCGACGGCGAGCATCCGCCCACCGCCGCGCGCGAGGTCCTGAGCGGTGCGCTGAGGACGGTAGTTCAGTTCCTCGATGGTTTCCAACACCCGCGTCCGAGTCGCGTCGGCGACTTCGCTGGAGTTGTTCAGGACACGAGAAACGGTGGAGATCGCGACGCCTGCCCGGGAGGCAACATCGTAGATCGTCGTGCGGGCCTGGAAGGAAGGCATGCCAGCCAGGGTGGGTGAGGACAAAAACTACGGGTCGCCGAGGGACCGAATGTGACGCCAGTTGTAGGCGAGCCGCGGCGTCCCGTCGGACGACTGTGGAGCCCATCGAACGGCTTCGACGGCTTGCTGTGTGGCGGCCTGAAGCATGGTCTCAGGCGCTGCTCCTTCAATCAGAGCAGACAAAGCCGTTATTGCATGTAATGACTGAATACCGTCTACATCCGCTTGAACCGGTAGCTCAAAGAGAGAAAAGTCCTCGCCGTCGAAGTACAAATCCGAGGAAAACGTGGCGGGAGCGCCATCCCCGCCGGGGTCATCGGCCGGGTCAAAGAATCGAGCGGCCAGCACCCCACAGTGAATGATCACGCGACGTGCGCCCCGGTTTGTGATGCGCTGCGCGGCGACCTGCGCATCGTCCAGCGAGGCGATTTCGCCTCCGGTGATCAACTCCGCGTCCTGACGAGAGACGATCACAAGATCGGCCACACCGAGGCGGGAGGAGACAACGTCAATCCCTCGCGCGGGAAGGACCGTTTCGCCACTTGGTCCCGAGGCGACAATCTCCAACACAACCGGAACGTCGAGCCGGGACGCCCAATCCAGCACCGCCTCGGCGTTTTTTGGGGATCCTAGTACTCCGATTCGCACGCCCTCGACGCTGGTGACAGCGGAAAGGTGCTCCAGTTGCGAATGAACCGTATCACTCGGGACCTCCGTCAGGTCGGTTACCCGGTCGTGTGAGGCCGCCACGAGCGCCGTGCACACGGTGTGGGGAGCGAGCCCCAGTTGGCGCGCGGAGAGCACATCCGCCGCGAGGCCACGCTCGGACCCGGTGTAGAGGGCGCCAATGCACGCGACAGGGGAGAGGGTGGTGGCCACGAAGAAGGGGGGGTGTCCTTCGCGAGTCTAGCCCTGACTCCCATCCTCGATCCCCCGAGGCGGGTTCTCACGTCTATCTTCGCGCGATCTCGCCCGTTGCTATGGCTACCGTCACACTTGAGTCCGTTCGCAAGGTCTACGACAACGGCTTCGTCGCCGTCCACGACGCGTCGTTTCATATTGAGCACGGCGAGTTCATCGTGCTTGTTGGGCCGTCGGGGTGCGGCAAGAGCACGACGCTCCGGATGATCGCGGGGCTGGAGTCGATCTCCTCTGGGACGCTCTCTATCGGAGACCGCGTGGTCAACGACATCGCACCGAAGGATCGGGACATTGCGATGGTGTTCCAGAACTATGCGCTCTACCCTCATCTGAGCGTGTTCGAGAATATGGCCTTCGGTCTTCGGCTTCGGAAAACGGCAAAGTCGGAGATCGAGGCGCGTGTTCAGAAGGCCGCCGAAACGCTGGGCCTCGATGGCGTTCTGGATCGGAAGCCGAAGGAACTGTCGGGAGGCCAGAGGCAGCGCGTTGCACTCGGTCGAGCCATCGTGCGAAACCCCGCGGTGTTCTTGTTCGATGAGCCGCTCTCCAACCTAGACGCCAAGCTTCGCGTCCAGACGCGAACCGAGATCTCGAAGCTCCACAGCGATCTGGGCTCCACGATGATCTACGTGACCCACGATCAGGTGGAGGCGATGACCATGGGCGACCGAATCGTGGTGCTCAAGGACGGATACGTCCAGCAGATCGCGCCGCCGCTGGAACTCTACAACCGGCCTGCGAACCGATTCGTCGCGGGCTTCATCGGGAGTCCTTCGATGAACTTCGTGGACGGCTCACTGGAACCTGGATCCTTTGTTTCGCGGGCGACGGAGCGCGTTCCGCTGCCTCATGATTTGAACCGCCACGACGGGGTGACGCTTGGGATGCGCCCTGAGGATTTGTACGTGGCAGGCAACGTCCCCGACAAGAAGAACACCTCCGTTATTGGTTCTTTTACTCTCAACGTCCTCGAACCCATGGGGCACGAGGTGGTCATGTACGCCAGCCGGTCCGGACAACAGCTGGTGGCACGCGTCGAGCCCCAGGAACTGCCGGAGCCCGGTGCAACCGTTGAACTCGCGGCAGACATGAGCAAGCTGCATCTCTTCGACGCGGAGTCAGGGGTGACCCTCGCGTCCTGAGGTTCTGGTCCGCACACGAATGAAGGCTGCGCGAGGGTTAAGGGTCCGCCCGGTCGCTCGGGCATCCTGTTCAACACGGACTCAGACGAAGCCTCTGACGAGGACGACTCCGACGACGAGTAACAAGATTGGGTGACCGGAAGCGCTTTGCGCTCTGGATTTACCCGTCCACCCGGCGTCGTGCCGTACACTTCCGCCTCGGTACAACGCCGAACCTGTTCACCACCCACCTTCATCACCCATGAAGATCTTCCTCCAGGGCGCTCTCGCCCTTGCACTCACCTTCGGCCTCACTGCATGTGAGGAGGCCACCAACGCCGCCGAGGGCGCTGCTGACGCTGCCACCGAGGCGGCCGGCGACGCCGTTGACGCTGTCGACGCGGCCGCCGACGCAACCGGCGAAGCTGTCGGTGATGCGGTCGACGCCGCCGGTGCC
>JBCCPW010000406.1:0-3789 GCA_039024735.1 Bacteroidota bacterium | reverse complement strand
TTTCATCTTCTGAAACAACGGCAAAAGGGGCAAAACAGTATTAAAGTCATATTCAACATCTTTTTCACCCCCACTAAAGTAGAATAGATTGATATTTCCCTGATCTTTTATTGGAATTAATAATATATTTTCTAAATTATCTATATCCATTTTATATCCAGTTATTCTCGTTGACGGTATAACTTTCATGCCTGCAATGTCTACCGAATTGTAAGTAAAGCTTATTTTGTTCGGTATTACATACTTGTTATCGAATGATATTCTAAACATTCTACTAACTACGGTATTATTATAAGGTGTAATTGGAGCAGATAAACTAAATCTTACTGTTCTCCTATTTTCACTAAGTACCGTATGCCTACCTCTTAGATTTATCACAGGTCCTTTAAGTCCAGCACCTGTTCTAGCGTATTTTTCTTGTTCTGGAGGCATTATACTAACACCCGAGTCGAAAGATAACTTAAACATGGCATAATTTACATAACTTCTAAATACAAAAAATAGCTTAATATACCAACCCTTTGAATCTCTACCCAAAATAGTGTCCCTTGGCATTAGTTCAATCATTTTTATTCGTAATGTTTATGACTTATATACCTGCGCTATATCCGTAGTGCTCAAAGTACACCGCATTCAACTTATGAGGAAGGGCGATTATCAGCACCCTGCTATCCCGGTGCTTGAATGACTCAACCATTGCGCTTCGTGCGGGCGGTGGCCTCGGCCGTGAGCGGGTCTTCCGGCCAGGGGTGCTTCGGGTAGCGCCCGCGCAGGTCCTTCCGCACGTCGAAGTAGCCCGTCTGCCAGAAGCTCGCGAGGTCGGTCGTCACCTGGACGGGTCGGCGGGCGGGGCTCAGCAGGTGCATCACCACGGGCACGCGCCCGCCGAGCACGCGCGGCGTCTCGGCCATCCCGAAGGTCTCCTGCAACTTGACGGCCAGCACGGGCGCCTCCGGGTCTGAGTAGTCCAGCGCGATGTTCGAGCCGGAGGCGACGGCGATGCGCTCCGGCGCGAGGCGGTCGAGGTCGCGGCGGCGGTCCCACGGGATGAGCGCGTCGAGGGCCGTCGCGAGGTCGGCGCGGCGCAGGTCCTGCAGCGACCGGGCGCCTCGGGCGAAGGGCGCGAGCCACGTCCCGAGGGTATCCAGCAGCGCCGCCTCGGAGACCTCGGGCCAGCCGTCGGCGTGGTGGTGGAGGAAGGCGAGGCGGTCGCGGAGGCGCGAGGCCGTCTTCGTCCAGTTCAGCACGCCGAGGCCGCGCTGCCGGACGCCATCCCAGAGCGCGGCCTGGGCCGCCTCGGTGTCGGGCGAGCGGAGGGGCGTCTCGCGCAAGACGAGCGCCCCGAGGCGCTCCACGCGCTGCGCCGACACGCGCCCGGCGGCATCGTCCCACTCGATGACCGCCTCGCGGTCGATCTGATCGGCGAAGAGAGCCTCCACCTCGTTGGCGTCCAGCGGGGCCGCGAGGAAGATCCGCGCCGCACCGAGGCGGGCGTCCAGGCTGGCGACGGCCAGCCACTCCGAGTCGGCCAAGGGGTCCGTGGCGGGAAGGACGGCGGAGTGCCCCTCGCGGAGTTGGTAGCGGACCTCGCGGGGCGTCTCGGCAGTGCGCCGCGCGAGGCGGTCCGGGTAGGCGAGCGCGAGGATGGGACCGGCATCGGCCGCCTCGGTGGCGTCTCGGGCGTTCCCGAGGCGGGCGAGGCGCCGGAGCCGCTTCGCCTCCTGTCGCGCGGCGTGCAGCGCCCCTCGCGCGATGCTCAGGCCCCGGAACCGGTCCACGGCGGCGGCATCGCGAAGGGCATCGAGGCGGAGGCGCAGGTCGGCGTCGGGCGCCGTGGGACCGCTCGACCGCAGCAGGTCGCGCTCGCCGAGGACAGCGGCGATGTCGGCGGCGAGCGCCGATCCGCTCGCGAGGAGCATGTGACCGAGGCGGGGGTGGACGGGCAGCCGAGCGAGGTCTCGGCCGTGGTCGGTGAGCGTGCCGTCGCGGTCCAGCACGCCGAGCATCCGCAGGAGGTCGCGGGCGGTCTGGTAGGTCGCCTCGGGCGGCGGATCCAGCCAGCGGAGATCGTCTGGCGTGGCGCCCCACGCGGCGAGGTCCAGCGCGAGGGGCGCGAGGTCGGCGCGGAGGATCTCGGGCGGCGCGAAGTCTTGGAGGGCTGCCGTCTCCGCCTCGCTCCAGAGGCGATACGCCGTGCCCGGCGCGGTGCGTCCGGCGCGTCCGGTGCGCTGGTCCGCCTCGGCGCGCGAGACGCGGACGGTCTCCAGGCGGCTCATGCCGGTCGCGGGTGAGAACCGGGGGCGCCTCGCGAGGCCCGCATCCACCACGGCCCGCACGCCGTCGATGGTGAGGCTGGTCTCCGCGATGCTCGTGGCCAGAACCACTTTGCGGCGGCCCGGCGGCGCGGGCGCGACGGCCGCGTCCTGCTGGGCCGGAGGCATCGCGCCGAAGAGCGGGTGGAGGTCCACGTCGCGCGGCAGGCCCCGCTCCAGGATCTCGGCGCACCGGCGGATCTCGCCCGCACCGGGCAGGAACGCGAGAATCCCCGGCCCGACCCGATCCGCCTCGGTGGCTCCCGCCTCGGCACCGAGGCGGAGGGAGCCAAGGGCATCGTGGACCGCCGCCGCGACGGCCTCCGGGACGCGCCGCCGGTCCGCAGGCGGCCCGAGGTGGACCACTTCCACGGGGAAGACGCGGCCCTCCGCCGTGACGAGAGGCGCCGGGCCGTCGGCATCCGCGAGGAGCCGCGCGAAGCGCTCGCCGTCCAGCGTGGCGCTCATCGCGAGGAGCCAGAGATCCGGGCGGAGCAGGTCGCGGGCCTGGAGGGCGAGCGCCAGCCCGAGGTCACCGGGCAGCGAGCGCTCGTGCACCTCGTCGAAGACGACCGCGCCGACGCCGTCCAGGCTGGGGTCGTCCAGCAGCATCCGCGTCAGGATGCCCTCGGTGACGACCTCGATCCGGGTCTCGCGCGAGGTCTTCGACTCGCCCCGCACACGAAAGCCGACCGTCTGCCCCACGCGCTCGCCTCGCTCCTGCGCCATCCGGCGCGCGGCGGATCGGGCCGCCAGCCGACGAGGCTCCAGCACGACGATTCGGCCGTCCACCCGATGTAGCAGGTCCGGCGGGACGCGGGTGGTCTTGCCCGCGCCGGGTGGGGCCTGAAGCACGGCCACGCCGCGCGCCTCCAACGCGTCACCGAGGCGGGGCAGGACGGCATCGACCGGGAGCGGGGTGAGAGAACGCGGCATCGGTGGTAAGATCCGGTGCCGTGCAGCGCAACGGCGGTGGGATCCCCCGGGACCGCTGATGGCGTTCGAGCGCGACGCCTCTCCCCTCTGCATGCTCCTCTCTCGTCGGTTCCGCGCGTTCTGGGCTCGCTACGCTGCGCCGGTCTCTCAGGAGCGAGACCTGGGGTTCTACGAGATGATGACCGAGGCGGCGCGTGCGGGGCTCCGCGTCGTGGGATGGTTCGGCCTGCTCTCCCTCGCAGCGTACGGACTCGCACGTCTCATCTCGTTCATCGCGACGGGGACCATGGCGGACGAGATCGCGGCCGGGTTCGGGGAGGTGCTCTCGGACAAGCTGATCGTCCTCGCGATGGCGGCGGTGTTCCTCGCGCTGTCCCGCTTTGTGCTCTCGCTGGCCGTTATCCGCGTCATCGTGGCGGTGTTCGTGATCCTCGCGGGCACCCTTCTCGTCTACGACGATTTCCAGCGGGGCGACTTCAACCTGACCGCCGGATGGCTCGCGCTGCTGCTCCTGCTCGTGGCAGGCGCCATCCCGTTCCAG
>JBCCPW010000405.1:0-3826 GCA_039024735.1 Bacteroidota bacterium | reverse complement strand
CACCGAGGCGAGCCTCCCGGCCGTGAGCGCGAACACGCTGGACGCCGTGTTCCTCGATGTGGATGGTGACGAGGACCTCGATCTCGTCACCCACAGCTTCGGTCCCGCCGCGCCGGTGCGGCTCCTCACGAACGATGGCACCGGCGTCTTCACCGACGCCACAGACAGCCTGCTTCCGTCGATGCCCACCAGCGCGGGCCTCGCGCTCGAAGTGGCCGACTTCAACGGCGACGAGCATCTCGACCTCTACATCGGCAACCGGGGCCAAAACGACCGTCTGCTCCTCCGCGACCCCTCGTGAGAGCACGAGCACCGAGATGGGCCTCCTCGTGCGCGTCCACCCTGCCGCGACGGGGCGAACGACACCGTGAGGCAACCGCGGCGGCGATCTGGAGCTGAGTAGATCACGGGAGGGGGGCCGTCGCGGGATCCGGTCTCGCCCGCCTCGGTGCGCCGACGGGGCCTCCCGGAATGGCACCGAGGCGGACACCGGATGCCCTCGTGGAACCGCGCCCTCGCCCTCGCGTGCCTCCTCGCCCCGCTCGCAAACTGGTAGCCCACAGAGGGCCCGCGAGCCCCACGGTGATCTCCCGCACGCATGGCCGACGCCCCCACGATCCGCACCCTCGGCGACCTCCGCGCCTCCGGCTACACGCCTCGGTCCGTCAAAGACGAGGTCCGCGCCAACCTCATCGCCAAGCTGAAGGCAAGCGAGGACGTGTTCCCCGGCATCCTCGGCTTCGACCGGACCGTCATCCCGCAGGTCCAGAACGCGATCCTCGGTCGTCACGATTTCATCCTCCTCGGCCTTCGGGGCCAGGCGAAGAGCCGCCTCGTTCGGATGCTGCCGAATCTGCTGGACGAGTGGGTGCCCGTCGTGGAGGGCTCCGAGATCCACGACGATCCCCTCGTGCCGGTCAGCAAGTACGCCCGCGACCTCGTCGCCGAGCACGGTGACGACACGCCCATCGCCTGGCTGCACCGAGGCGAGCGCTACGGCGAGAAGCTCGCCACGCCGGACACGTCCATCGCGGACCTCATCGGTGATATCGACCCCATCAAGGCGGCCACGCGAGGGCTCACCTACGCGGATGAGGAGGTGATCCACTTCGGGATCATCCCGCGCACGCATCGCGGCATCTTCGCCATCAACGAACTGCCGGACCTGCAGCCGCGCATCCAGGTGGGGCTCCTCAATATCATGGAGGAGCAGGACGTGCAGATCCGAGGCTTCAACGTCCGCATCCCGCTGGATGTGCTCATGGTGTTCACCGCCAACCCGGAGGACTACACCAACCGAGGCTCCATCATCACGCCGCTCAAGGACCGCATCGACAGCCAGATCCTGACGCACTACCCGCGCGAGTTGGAGATCGGCGTCGAGATCACGCGACAGGAGGCGTGGCAGGACCGCGCCGAGGCGGACGGGGCGACTGTTCACGTGCCGCACGTCTTCCGCGAGATCGTGGAGCAGGTTGCCTTCGAGGCGCGAGACTCCGAGTTCGTGGACCAGAAGTCCGGCGTGAGTGCCCGGCTGACGCGTGCCGCGCTCGAAGACCTCATCTCGGCGGCCGAGCGGCGGGCGCTCCTCAACGGCGAGGCCGAGACGACGCTCCGCGCGACGGACCTCCATGCCATCGAACCCGCCGTGACGGGCAAGGTGGAACTCGTCTACGAGGGCGAGCAGGAGGGCGCGCAGGGCGTCGCGCGAGCGCTCATCGGGCGGGCCGTGGCCACCATCCTCCCGCGCTACCTCCCCGATCCCGCCGACAAGGCCCAGGGCCGCCGCGCCTATGCCGATGTGCTCGCGTGGTTCGCGAAGGGCAACGGCGTCGAGATCGGCCCTGAGATGCCGTTCGATGCCTACGTCCGCGTGCTGGACAGCGTGGACGGGCTCGCGGCGCTCGTGGGCGCCCACACCAACCCGGAGACCCCGGCCCAGAAGGCGTCCATGATGGAACTGGCTCTGGAGGCGCTGCACCAGCGCTCCCTCCTCGGGAAGGACCTCGTGGACGGAGGCTCGGGCTACTCGGACATGATGGGCTCGGTCCTCTCCGGCCTCGGCTCCTTCTCCGACGACGATCTCGACGAGGACGACTTCGACGACTGGCGCCGCGCGGGGTAGCCTTTGTCCGCCTCGGTGCAGAAAGCAGACGGAGGCGCACCGAGGCGGGTCGGGCAGAGGAAGACCGCCACGGTGCCGCTACAGGACCACCGAGGCGGGCAATGCCGGATCAGTCGGGATCAGCGCGCGAGTTCCAGCGACCCGCGCTCGCCGATCTCGCGGTCGGATCCCTCGCCCTTCAGGAGAATCCAGGTGACGATGTACGCGTCGTCCCCCTCGGGCAGAAGGTTGTCGTCGAACGGAAACAGGCGGGTCTCGCCCGGGCCGATCTGCTGCCCGGGGTCCTCGATGGTCTGCACCACCGCGAAGCCGCGATCACGAGCCGACTCGCTGAACGCGACGGCGTTGATCGGCTCGCGCTTGGTGTTTTCCACCTCAATGCCGTCCATCATCACCTCGGTGCGGACGCCATTTTCGAAGTCCACGAGACCCGTGGGGCCGCTGGTGTCGCAGCCGAACAACAAAAGAAGGGGAAGGAGAAGCAAGGTCGGGCGCATGGGGAAGGGCCGTGTGAGCGATCCCGCGCGGCTGCACACATCCCACCATCCGGGAGGCACCGTCCCACGAAGGCAGTAGAGGGAACCAAATCGCGACATCGAAGGCACCTGATGGTCCGTCCCGCCCCACATCCCGATGTCCTGCCGCGAGGCATGGGAACGTCGGGTCTCCGACGGGAGCGCTTCCGAAATCTTCGTCGGCTTCCTGAACCCGGAAGTCCCCGACGGGTACCTTGCCGCCACGAATCTCAACCCCCACCTTCGGTCATGCCGCTGCCGCCGTTCAACACCGACGATGCCTTCCTCTTCGAGTCCATGCTTGGAGAGGAGGAACGCCTCATCATGGAGTCTGCCCGCGACTACGCGCAGGCGAGCCTGGAGCCCCGCGCGCTGGAGGGCAATCAGGACGAGGTCTTCCACGCCGAGATCCCCCGCGAGATGGGCGAGATGGGCCTGCTCGGAATCACCGTGGATCCCCAGTACGGCGGCTCCGGTGCGAGCTACACCGCCTACGGCCTCGTGGCGCGCGAACTGGAGCGCGTGGACAGCGCGTACCGCTCCTTCGCGAGCGTCCAGTCCTCGCTCGTCATGTATCCCATCGAGACGTTCGGGACCGAGGAGCAGAAGGAGCGGTTCCTGCCCCTCCTCGCGACGGGCGAACTGATCGGCTGCTTTGGCCTCACGGAGCCCAACCATGGGTCTGATCCGGGCTCCATGGTCACCACCGCCCTGAAGGTGGACGGCGGCTACCGCCTCAATGGCGCCAAGATGTGGATCACGAACTCCCCCGTGGCGGACGTGGGGGTCGTCTGGGCCAAGATGAAGCAGACGAAGGACGACCCGGGCGTCATCCGGGGCTTCCTCGTGGAAAAGGGCATGGAGGGCTACACGGCTCCCAAGACCCACAACAAGATGTCGCTGCGGGCCAGCATCACCGGCGAGATGGTCTTCGACGACGTGTTCGTGCCGGAGGCCAACGTCTTCCCGGAGATCCGCGGCCTGAAGGGTCCGTTCATGTGCCTCAACAACGCGCGCTACGGCATCGCGTGGGGCGCTGTGGGAGCGGCCGAGGACTGCTACCGGCGCGCGCGGCAGTATGTGATGGAGCGGGAGCAGTTCGGGCATCCGCTTGGCGCGATGCAGCTGATCCAGACCAAGCTGGCGAACATGCTGACCGACATCACGCAGATGCAGATTCTCGCGT
>JBCCPW010000404.1:0-3828 GCA_039024735.1 Bacteroidota bacterium | reverse complement strand
CTTCCACTCGTCCGAGGCCGCCGCGTCCGCACGGGCGACGTGGAGCAGAGCCGCCTCCTCGTGCAGGAGTACCTCCGCGAGAAGGGGTACCGGCTGGCGACCGTCTCGGCGAGCCAAGAAATCGTCGACGTGCCGGGCGATCAGCGCCTTGCGATCACGCTGACTGCGGACAAGGGAGAGCGCGTGGAGGTCCAAGACGTGGTCTTCGTCGGGAACGAGGCCTTCCCAGAGCGCACCCTCCGCAGGCGCCTCAAGAACACCCCCGAGGACCGGTGGTGGCGGTTCTGGTCGTCCTCCACGTACACACAGTCCGGTTTTGAGGAGGACAAAGAGAGCCTCATCCGGTTCTACAACGACCGGGGCTACTACGGCGCTCGTGTTATGCGAGACTCCGTGTACATGCGCGAGGTCGAGGGCGAAGAGCCCGAACTCGTTGTCGAGGTGGAGGTGGACGAAGGTCCGCTGTACCACGTCCGAGACGTTGTCTTTGAGGGCAACACGGTCTACACCGATGAGCAGCTTCAGTTTGCCCTCGGGATCCAGCCGGGCGACGTGTACAACCGTTCGCTCATCGAGCGGAACCTCTACTACAGCCCCGATCACACGGACGTCGCGAGCCTCTACACCGACCGCGGGTACCTCCGCTTCAACGTCATCCCGCAGACCATCGAGGTCCCGGGGGACTCTCTCGATCTGTACTTCGAGGTCACCGAGGGGGACGTGTACGAGTTCGGGACCGTGGAGATCGCGGGCAACACCCGGACGAAGGAGCACGTGATCCGGCGCGAGATCCGGACGGTCCCGGGACAGACGTACAGCCGCCAGGCGGTGGAACGCAGCGTCCGCGACCTCGTGCAACTCAACTACTTCGATCAGAACAGCATCGCCGGAGGGCCGGACATCCGACCGAACGACGAGAACAAGACAGTCGACCTGACCTACACCCTCGCGGAGCAATCCAGCGATCAGTTGGAACTCTCGGGCGGCTACGGCGGGAGCCTCGGTCTGCTGCTGACTGCACGCGTCACATTCAACAACTTCTCGGCCCAGGGCATCCTCGACGGAAGTGCGTGGCGGCCCGTGCCCTCGGGCGATGGCCAGTCGCTTTCCCTCCAGGTGGTGACGAGCGGGACGCGCTACCAGAACTACTCGCTCTCCTTCACAGAGCCCTGGTTCCGGGGGCGTCCGACTCCCGTTGGCTTCTCGGTGGGTCTCCAGCGGTTTGAGAACGCGCCCTCGCAGAGCGACTACCGCATCCGGCTTGCCACGGCCCAGGTGTTCGCGAGGAGCCGCCTCCGCTTCCCGGATGACTTCTTCCAGACCGGCACCACGCTTGGCTACCGGCTCTACGACATCTTCGGCAACTCCGCTCTCGGACTGCCGGAGGGCGTGAACCAGGAGTTCACCATCCGCCAGACGCTCTCGCGGAATGCGCTGGACAACCCCGTTTTCCCGAGTGCGGGGTCCAGCAACCAGTTGTCGCTGACTGTCGCGCCGCCGATCCCGGGCTTCATCCAGTACTACAAGGCCGATTTCCAGAATGCGTGGCACGCGCCGCTCGGTGGCCGCCTCTCGTTCGCCTTCAAGACGCAGGTCGGCTACATCGGCTCTCTGACGGGAGAAGAAGTGGAGTTCCAGCGGTACCTCGTCGGTGGCTCGCCGCTGGAGACGAACCGGAACCTCGTCGGCTTCGGGAAGGACCTCGTCTACCTCCGAGGCTATCCCACGCAGGCCATCGGTCCCCGCCTCGGTGACAGTTCGGTAGGTGGCCGGATCCTCAACAAGTACCAGAGCGAGTTGCAGTGGGTCGCCTTCCAGACCCCGCAGTTGTCCCTGGCCCCCTACGCCTTTGCGGATGCCGCCAACGCGTGGGACGGATTCTCGGATTACGACCCCTCCGAGCTCTTCCGATCTGTCGGGGTGGGGGCACGCGTGATTCTGCCGATCCTCGGCCTCGTGGACCTCAACTACGGCTACGGCATGGACGCGTTCGAGCCGGTCTCGACCCGCGACGACGGCGCCCCGCAGTGGCGCGCTCAGGTCACCCTCGGCGCCGGTTTCTAGTCTCCGTTCTCTCCCGTCATGACGCGACTCTCTCTCCTCCTCGGTCTGACCCTGCTCGCCTCGGGCGTGGCCTCGGCGCAAATGCGCATCGCGCATGTGGACACCGAGGCGGTGCTCACCCGCCTGCCGGAGTTCCAGAGCGCGCAGCAGGAGGTGGACCGCCTCACCAGCCAGTACCTCGCCGAGGTGGATGCGTTGGTCCGCGAGGGCGAAACCCTGGAGCAGGAATTCCTCGCGCGCGAGTTGCTCTACACCGACCAAGAGCGGCAGGCCAAGCAGGACGAGATCGCAGCCAAGAAGCAGGAAGCCGACGCCCTCCGTCGGCGCTACTTCGGACCAGACGGCGAACTCGTCCGGCAGCAAAAGCAGACCCTCCGACCCATCCAAGAACGCGTCCTCGATGCCGTCGAGACCGTGGCCGATGAAGCGGGCTACGACTACGTCTTCGACCGCGCGGGAGAGGTCGTCTTCCTGTACGCCAAGTCCCAGCACGATCTCACAGACCGTGTGCTCGACGAATTGGGCGTCTCCACCTCTACCTCCGGCTTGGGCCGGGGCCTCTAGCGCCCGGCCGAGCCGTCCCGATTCCGAATCCACCCACCACATGATCACTCGTACTCTCCTCCTCGCCCTTCTCGCACTCGGCACCGCCCAGGTGCAGGCGCAGTCTCTCAAGGTTGGCGTCGTAGACCCCGACCTGATCGTGCCTCAGATGCCCGAGTACGCGCAGGTGCGCGGCGAAATCGAGCAGCTCGAAGCCAGCATTGGCGCGACGCTCCAGGCCAAGCAGGACTCGGCCCTCGCGATCAACAACGAACTCGCGGCGCTCGCGAACAGCCCCGTCGTTGCGCCCGGCGCTCGCGAGGAAAAGCAGGCCGAACTCCGCCGTCTCGTGAATGAGGTGCAGCAGGGCGAAGAGCAGGGCCTTCTGTTCCTCAGCAACGAGGAGGTGCGCCTCCTGCGCCCCGCACTCATCCGGCTCAACCGCGCGATCCAGGAGGTCGCGCAGGAAGAGGGGATCCACCTCGTGATGACGCCTGTCGCCAACAACGCGCCGCTGCTCATCTATGCGGACTTCGACAGCGAGTTTGTCGTGGACCTGACCCAGCCGGTGCTCGACAAGCTCGGCATCGTCCTGGAGCAGCCGGGAGAGCCGGAAGCACCTCAGAACTGATCCATCGACGCTCGTCGTCGTTCGCGCCCGTCGGCTTCGGTCGGCGGGCGCGTTGTCGTTGGGCGGGGTCATGGCCTCCTTCCGCCTCGGTGCCGCGGCGGGACGACCCGGCAACGGGAGCACCGAGGCGGTATCCTCCGCCGCCCGTTTCCGTCCCGTCATGAGCACCCAAACCGTCCCGGCCGCTGGCGCCGCCTCCGCCCGACGCGTCACCACCCAGACGCTGCTGGAAATGCGTGCCGAGGGGACGCCCATCGCGATGCTCACGGCGTACGACTACACCTCGGCTCGCATCCTGGATGCCGCGGGCGCCGACGTGCTGCTCGTGGGCGACTCGGCGTCCAACGTGATGGCGGGTCACGAGACGACGCTGCCGATCACGCTGGACCACATGATCTACCACGCACAGTGCGTGGTGCGCGGCGTGAGCCGGGCGCTCGTGGTGGTGGACCTGCCCTTCGGGACGTACCAGGGGTCCAGCCGCGAGGCGCTGCGCTCCGCCATCCGCGTCATGAAGGAGACGGGCGGGCACGCGGTCAAGGTGGAGGGGGGCGAGCGCGTCACCGAGACGGTCGAACGGCTCGTCGGGG
>JBCCPW010000403.1:0-3839 GCA_039024735.1 Bacteroidota bacterium | reverse complement strand
CGAGATGTGGGTCACCGTCGCCCCCCAGGTACAGGACGCGTGTCGCGAGTTCGACCAGGACCCGCAGGCCCTCCGGGACCGTCTCCAGCAATTCCTCGGCCTCAAGCCCGAGCCCGCGAAGTCGCGCGTGTTCGTTACGCTCCAGGTGGCCCGGACCGATGTCTTCCGGGCGTGCACCGACCCGTCTCTGGAAACCACGACGTGCTCCGAGTTCGTCCCGGCAGGCACCCCAGATGAGCACGTGGCCTGGGTGGCGAAGCAGATGCTGTCCTCGTACGTCGTCTCCTCCACCGCGGAAGGGACCGGGTACCCCTGGACGCGCATGGGCTACACGTACGACTGGAATCCCACCACGCCCGAGGTCGGTGCCTTCG
The DNA here is from genome assembly GCA_039024735.1 of Bacteroidota bacterium. Taxonomy (GTDB): domain Bacteria; phylum Bacteroidota; class Rhodothermia; order Rhodothermales; family Rubricoccaceae; genus Rubricoccus. The sequence continues at coordinate 3,465 of JBCCPW010000403.1, read as the reverse complement.
AGTACGTGATCTCGCCAAGGCGCCCCGTCCGTGTCCTGGGACGAGCCGAAACCGGACGGTACTGCGCGCCCGTCGGGCGCTGACCGAGGCGGATGCCGTCAGCCCGCGCTCGCCATCCGGAACAGCACGACCGGAATCGAGACGACGACGACGGTCACAAGGTAGATCGCCAGCGCGCCCGTTCCAGCCACCGCACCGAGCGCAGCGTCGCCCCATGTTCGGCGGTAGAACCCGGAGGCGGCGTAGGCCGTGAACCCGATGAAGAGCACCAGCGTCGCCATGCTCGCGACGGCGGGATTGGCGACCAGCGCGACGAGGCTCGCCGTGACAGCGGAGACGATGCTGTACGCGCCGCTGACGTACGCGCCCAACACGAGCGTTTCCGCAAGGGTGTAGGTCTGCGTGCGACCGGAGAACAGCAGCTTCAGCAACACGGCGAGCGCGAAGGCCAACGCGACGGTGAACACCGAGTTGAGCTGTGCCATCGTTTCGAGGTAGAGCGGCAGGAACTCCGCCATCGTTTCCTCGGATCGCGCGAGGATCTCTTGTCGCTCCGCCTCAGTCAACGAAGAAGGATCCTCTCCATTCATCCGCATCCCGATGTCGAGCCCGGTGGACATTTGGGATGCCGGATCCCCGGGACCGTCTGGAAGTGCCGCCATGTGACGCTCGGACGCGTAGAACGGCATGAGGAGCACGCCGATGGCGGCCCCGATCAACAGGTAACTCAGCGGATTGACGTAGCGTCTCCGCTTGCCGGACACGTACTCCTTCGCGAGGTGCCCGGGTGCGACCATCGACCGCCACGCGGTGTACACGATGCCTTGCTCCAGCTTCAGGAAGCGCCGGGCGAACTCCCGGAGCAGGAGCCGAACCGTCAGCCGGTCGTCGAGGTGATACTGGCCGCATGCGTGGCAGTAGTCCCCGAGGCGGGGGGTCTCGCAGTTGGGGCACACCGCGAGCCCGTCACCCGAGGGGACCTCGGACGCGAGGGCGAGATCAGGGGAAACATGCGGCTCCGACATGGCCAAACCAGCGTGTCAGGCCGCAAAAAGTTCCCTCTGGAGCCCAGGCAGTCGGTTCAGGCGGTTCCTGGCCTCACCGCCTCGGTGGCTCTGCGTGGTCGTTCGCGCCGCGCGAGGAGGAGCACCGAGGCGAGCACGAGCGCCGCGCCGATCACGCTCCACACGTCCGGCACGGTCGCGAAGAACACGACGCCCAGGGCGAAGGCGAACACGATCTGGACGTACCCGATGGCCGTCGCGCGGCCTGCCGGGAGGAGGTGCAGGCTCTTCGTGAGGTACACCTGCCCGATCTGCGTGGTCACCCCGATACCGAGGAGGAGCGCCCACGCCTCGGTCGTGGGCCATGTCCAGCCGCCGAAAAAGGCGAACGGCAGCGAGCCGAGGACGCCGACCCATGCCAGCGCGAACACGATCACGAGCGGGTGGTCGGTCTCGCGAAGCTTCCGCACGAGCGTGTAGACGCCGCCCGCGAGGATGCTCGCGACGACCGCCGCCCCCACGGCGAGTCCATCTAGGCCGCCCCCGCCGAAGAGGAACGCAGGCTTGGCGATCATCCCGACGCCCACGAGCGAGACGACCGTCCCGCCGATCACCCACTTCCCGATCCGCTCGCGAAGCAGGAACGCGGCCGTCAGCGCCGTCCAGACGGGCGCGGTGTAATGGATCGTCGTGGCGTCACCGAGGGGGATGCGGCCCAGCGCGAAGTAGAGCAGGCTGAGCGCCGTCACGCCGATGGCACCTCGCGAGAACAGCAGCCACGTGTTGTTCCCCATGGGGCGCACGCCCGCCCGACGCAGCATCACGAGGGTGAAGAAGCCCATGAGGAGCGTCCGCACGAAGACGATCTCCATCGTCGGCAACTCGGCGGAGACGGCCTTGACGAGCGCGTTCATCGCGCTGAAGGCCAGCGCGGCGCCGACCATGTACCAGGCGCCCTTCGGGACGGCGGCGGCGCTTCGGCGGGCGCGACGGGCGTGGAGGCGGGCGGCGGTGGGCAGGGAGACAGACGCCATGCCGCCCGAACCGTCCGCCTCGGTGGGTGTTTTCGCCTCCGGCCGACCGCTCGGCCTCTTCACGTCGCGCTCGTGGGGCCTTGACATCGGGCGGTGTCGTCCGCCTCGCGACCGAGGCGGTGGGCGTCAGGCTGGGGTCTCGTCGCGGCGGAGGGGGCGCGAGGTCTCCTCGACCACCTCGGCGTCCTCAACGCCGGGCTCCGACGGGATCGGTCCGAATCCGGTGCTCGGGCCGAAGCCCGGGCCCATCGGGCTCATGGGGCCAAACGAGGCCATGCGGATGGTCCCCTGTTCCATCGAGCGCTTCAGGCGGGCGGCCATCGCGCGGCGGAGCACGGCCCGGCTCGGCGGGATCAGCCCCAGCAGTCCGACGACATCGGTCAGGAAGCCGGGTGTGAGCAGCAGCACGCCCGCCACGAGGATCACCAGCCCATCGAGAAGTTCCGGGCCAGGAAGGCCGCCGGAGGCCATGCGCGTCTGCACGCGCCGCCACGCCGCGGTGCCCTCGCGCCGGGCCAGCCACGAGCCGACCGCCGCCGTCAGGACCACCAGCGCGACGGTCGGGAGGAAGCCCATTTGGCCGCCCGCCCACACGAGGAGCGTGAGGTCGGCGAGCGGCACGAGGACGAAGAGAAGGAAGAGGCGGCCGAGGGTCATGGGAACGCAGACGGACGGACGGCATGAACGGTTGCCTTGCCTGTCCTGAGACGATGCCTTTCTCCAACGCGATCCGGCGGCGTGTGCTTCGCGCCGCATCGGCTCTCCTCCCGTTCTTCCCCGGCGTGGCCTTCGCGCAGACGGCTCCCGCCGAGACGGTCCGTGGCGCCTCCGAGGCGCTCCGGGTGGATCAGAGCGCCCACCTCTGGCGCGTCGGCGCGTGGGGGGCGGCGAACGTCGCGGGCGGGCTCGCGCTCGTGGCGCTCTCCGACACCGAGGCGGATCGGGTGCAGCGGGCGTTCGGGATCCAGTCGGCGGCGTGGGGCGCGATCAACGTCGGCATCGCGGCGGTCGGGCTCGCGCGAGGCCCCGGAGACGCCACCGACGACTGGGCCGAGGCGCACGCGGCTGAGAACGGGTACGCGGACATTTTGCTCGTCAACCTCGGCCTGAACGTGGGCTACGCGGGCGTCGGGACAGCGATGGTGGTGGCCTCGGGGCAGGGGGTGACCCGCGCCGACGACTGGCGAGGGCACGGCCTCGCGCTGATCCTTCAGGGCGCCGGTCTGTTCATCCTGGACGGCATCGCGTACCTCGGCTCTCGCGCCCGCCTCGGTGGGCTCGTGGACCTCGCGGAGCGCACGCGGCTCTCGGCGAGCACCGAGGGGGTGCGGCTGGGTGGGTGGCTGTAGGGATGGGGGAGGGGGGAGGGCGGAGGGGGGATGGGGGGGTTGGGGAAGTGGCGTGGGGGGGGGGGGGGGGGGGCGGGG
>JBCCPW010000402.1:0-3842 GCA_039024735.1 Bacteroidota bacterium | reverse complement strand
TCAGCAGGACGATCCGGCCGAGCGCCAGCGCGTCTCGTTCCTCGATGTACTGCTCGCGGACCACTCGGTTGGCCGTCGGACGGGAGTCGAGGACATCGGAGACGGTCAGGCGGACCTGCGCCTCGTCGTTCGCGAGGAAGGTGGTGCCCACGCCGAGGTCGATGCGCCCGGCCAGGGGCTCGCGCTCGCGGTCGGGGTCCAAGCTGCCGATGACTCGGGAGGTCAGGACGAGGCCGTAGCCAGGGCGCCAGTCTGCTGAGACGCTGGAGCTGTGCACGAGAGATCGTGGCGTGGACGGTGCATCCGACCAGGCCGCGCTGGCGCTGAGGCCGTACCGCAGCGAAAGGTCCAGCGTCTCCATCCCCGAGGTCGTAAGGGCCACACTGCCGCCGCCCCAGAGACTCTGCACCATCGTGTCGAGGTCGTTGATCCGGGTCGGCGTGTTCGAGTACCTGGCGTTCACGGAGAGGTTGACGTTGCTTCTGAGCGCAGCGAGTGGGCGACTGTAGACGGCGAAGCCGAACCCGCCCCATGATCGGTCCGCGTTGACGGGGATCGTGAGTTGCGCACCCGGCGCGAGCGACACCTCCCCGACTCGCATCGAGTCCGCCCCGGCGATGAAGGTGGCAGGCACGATGGGGTTCACCGAGGCGGACATGTTGCCGGAGAACGTCAGCGAGGTCCCCGCCTCGGGGTTCGCCGTCCGAAACTGGACGAAGGCGTTGTGGTACAGAGGCGTGCGGAGATCCGGGTTGCCGGTGGCGAGGCGAAGGGGATTGGAGTCGTCCACCACATCGCGAAGCTGGTTCGCGTCGGGGGCCTGCGTCGAGTTGACGTAGTGGAGGCTCAGGCTGGAGCGCTCACCGAACGAGAGCTGGATCCGCGCGAAGGGCGCGAAGGAGGTCTCGGCACGCTCCACCGTGAACGCGCGTGGCCCGCCCTGGTCGAACGTCAGGCGCTCGTGCCGGAGGCCGAAGCCAAGTGTCCCCGTGAAGCGCTCCGATGTTCGCTGGAGACCCACCCGACTCTCGTGACTCGTGAACCAGCGGTCCGAGGCCGCCGTGACCGAGGCGTCGGGGCGTGTGTAGGCACCGGCTGCGTCGAGGCGTCGCCCGTCTCGGTCGGTGCTCTGAAAGGAGACGGAGGGCTCGTAGCCCACCATCAGTTGAAGCGTCTCCGAGAGGGGCTCTGTGTAGACGACCTCGCCTCGCGTGACCCATTTCTGCCGCTCCCCGAGCGTCCGGCGGTCGAAGGCATCCAGAGAGTCCCCGGAGAGCAGCCGAAACTCGCGCTCGATGTCGTCGATGACCTCGTCGCTCGCGCTGTCTGAGTTGAGGCGGAGTGTGCCGGAGAGCGTTCGCCCCTCTCGCGCGAAGGCGTGCCCGAGTGTCCCCCGCACCGAGGCGTCCACGCTGCGGCCGTTGGCGGCCGTTTCGGTTCGCGAGCGGCTGAGGAGGTCGCCTGTTGGTGCGAGGGTCTGCGCCGCCAGCCGGGTCTTTCCGTCGGAGGCGCTGATCCAGAGCCTCGGATCGAGGCGGAGGTCGGTGCGCTCGCTGAGTTGGATCTTCGCGCGGGCGCTGAGCGAGTGGCGGGCGCCGCTGCGATCGGCACTGGACGACTGCGAGTAGCGTTGTCCTGCCGCATCCAAGAGCAGATAGTCGCGGTCCAGCGCGACCTCGGTCTCGCGCCCGGAGCCCCAGTACGCATACGACGCGCTCACCTCCGCCCAGTCGCCCCAGGAGTCGTTGAGGTTGAGTCCCACCGAGGTGGATCGGATGATGCCCTCCGGGCTGCGCTGCATCCCGAAGGGGGAGCCCGACGGCCCCTCGCCCATGAGGGCCGAACGCGTGTCGCGGTCCACGTTGTAGCTGCCGATGGTCAGCGAGACCCGGCGGTCGCCATCGAATCGATTGGCCTTCATTTCGGTTTCGTACCGCGAGTTGCTGCCCGCTCCGGCTCGGCCTCGGCCAAAGAGGCTCTGCCGTCGCTCGGGCTTGGTGACGAGGTTGATCGTCTGCTCGGTCTCGCCGTCATCGAACCCGGTCAACTCCTCTTGGTCGCTCGCCTTGTCGTAGACCTGGACCTCGCGGATGGCGTCGGCCGGGAGGGCATCGAGGGCGGCTTCCTGGTCGCCCTGGAAAAACTCCTTGCCGTCCACGAGGATGCGGTCCACCTCCTCGCCGTTCGCGCGAAGGACGCCGTCCCCGTCCGTCACGCCGGGCAGCCGACGGACGAGGTCGGCAGCGGTGGCATCCGGGTTCACCCTGAACGCCTCCGCGTTGTAGGCCGTCGTGTCGCCCCGGATCTCGACGCGCGTGCGCAGGGCGCGCACCTGCGTGTCGGTCAGTATCGTCGTGTCGGGAGAGAGCGCGAGCGGGCCCAGATCGACGGGTTGGCCTCCCGCTCGGACCTCGCGGCTCAATGGTCGGTAGCCCACGAATGTGGCCCGGAGGGTGTAGAGGCCATCGCGCAGATCGAGAGCGAACCGTCCGTCGAGGTCCGTCGCCGCGCCGACTCTCAGGCTGTCCGTGGTCCGCTCTGCGAGAACCGTCGCGCCCGGGAGCGATTCGTTGGTGATGGCGTCCACGATCCGGCCTCGCACCTCCGTCTGTGCACTCACCGGAGCCGCGAGAAGCAGAGCGGCAACGCACACGAGACGAGCAAGGCGGAGCATCAGGGGAGCAGGGAGGCGGACGTTCCACGATAGGAACGGCGGAGGGTTACGCGCCGCCGCCCACGGACGGGACAGCAGCCTCGCCCGCCTCGGTGCGGAACGGAACCCACCGCCTCGGCACCGAGGCGGTGGAGATCGGAGACGCCTGACGGAGACGAGACGCCTGACGGAGACGAGACGCCTGACGGAGACGAGACGCCCCACGCACGGGCCCGAGACGCCCCACGGGGCGTCTTTACGGGGGGCTTCGCTTGACCGGAGGCCCTCTGCCGGGCACATTCCCGCCGTCCCCCTCTCGCCGATATGCCCGACGCCCTCGACACTGCGCCCTCACCCCTCGGCTCGCCCACGCCCGACACGCCGAAGGCGCAGGCTCGTGCTGCTCACATGCAGAAGCTCCTGGACGGCCTCGCGGCACAGCGCGCTGAGGCCCACCGAGGCGGTGGGGAGAAAGCCATCGCGCGGATGCACAGCCGGGGCAAGATGACGGCCCGAGAGCGGGTGGCGGCGTTGCTCGACGACGGGAGTCCGTTCTACGAGATCGGGACGTTCGTGGGGCGCGGGATGTACGAAGAGGAGGGAGGCTGTCCTGCGGGCGGGACGGTCATGGGACTCGGCCGCGTCCACGGCGACTTGGTCATCGTCGTCGCGAACGACGCTACCGTGAAGGCGGGCGCGTGGTTTCCCATCACGGCCAAGAAGAACCTCCGCGCGCAGGAGATCGCGATGGAGAACCGCGTGCCCATCGTCTACCTCGTGGACTCGGCCGGGGTGTACCTGCCCATGCAGGACGAGATCTTCCCGGACAAGGAGCACTTCGGGCGCATCTTCCGCAACAACGCGAGGCTCTCCGCGATGGGCGTCCCGCAGATCGCGGCCATCATGGGAAGCTGCGTCGCGGGAGGAGCCTACCTGCCCATCATGTCGGACGAAAGCCTGATCGTGGACGGCACGGGCTCCGTCTTTCTCGCCGGTCCGTTCCTCGTGCAGGCTGCCATCGGGGAGGAAACCGACGCCGAGACGCTCGGCGGCGCTCACACGCAGGCCGACATCTCGGGCGTGGTGGACTACAAGATGCCAGACGACGCGACGTGCCTCGCGACCGTCCGCGACCTCCTCGCGAAGTCGGGACCGAGGCGGAGATTCGGGTTCGCGCGAGGCGAGAGCC
>JBCCPW010000401.1:0-3850 GCA_039024735.1 Bacteroidota bacterium | reverse complement strand
GCCGTTGGTACACTGTGCCATGGCCGTGACGCCTTCCCGACCGACTGGCGGACCGCCAGACCCGACCGCTCCGCCGGAGGCGAACCGTGTGCCCGATGGCGACCTCGGGGGGGACGGCGCGCAACCGCACGAGGCCACGGTCGAGCCCATCCCGCTCTCCGAAGCGGCTCCTGACGCTCACTCGTCTCTCACCGAGGCCGGGACGCCTCCCGCCTCGGTGGATCCGACGACCGAAGACGAGACCGTGACCGAGGCGGACCGCGAACGGGCGGGAGAAGGTTCGAGACCCACGACGGAGCCTGTCACGGTTCGCGCGCAGACCGCACCGGGCCCTGTCCGGTCGATGTCGTTGGTGGAGCGCAACGAGCGCGTGAACCCGGAGGAGAGCGAGCGCGCCATCATCACCGAGCTTCGCAAGCTCGCCCGGCGGCGGCGGAAGCCCGAGGATGCTGTAGACGAAGGCACCCTGGTGATGCAGGAAGCCGGGTTCGAGTTGATGGAGATCGGGCCCCCGCCCTCTCTGGTGCGGCGCTACTTTACCATCTTGCGTCACGCGGTCGGACTCGTGTATGGAAGTGCCGTCGCGGTGGCGCGGGACCGAGAGCAGTTCGCCTTCGTCAAGGGCTTCCCGCTCTTCCTCATCAAGGTCGCCGCCTTCTTCGTGCGCCCGTTCACGAAGAGGAGCCTCCGAAACCTTCCCCTTGAGGTCCAACTCCGCCGTCGGCTGGAGTTGCTCGGGCCGACGTACATCAAGCTCGGTCAGGTGCTCGCGCTTCGCGAGGACATCCTGCCCGCGTTCATCACCGAGGAGTTAAAGAACCTCCTGGACAAGCTCCCGGTGATGCCCTTCCCGGAGTACCTGGAGCGGGTCGCGAAAGGGCTCGGGCGGCCCGTGGACGAGATGTTCGAGTGGATCGACCCGAAGCCGCTCGGCAGCGCGAGCATCGGGCAGATCCATCGCGCGAGAACCCGCCCTACCGAGGACCGCACCGAGGCGGAGGATGTCATCCTGAAAGTGGTCAAGCCGCACATCTACGTCATCCTCAAGCGAGACGCGCGGCTGCTCGGCTTCTTCGGGCGCTTCCTGCAGATCTTTTTCTCGCGCTACCAGCCCAAACGCATCCTCGACGAGTTCGCGGAATACACCCTCCGCGAGGTGGACCTCCGCCGCGAAGCCGAGAACTCGGAGCAGCTGGCGCTCAACTTCGCGGACCTGCCCCAGATCCGCTTCCCTCGGGTCTACCGCGATCTCTCCTCGCGGCTGGTCATGACGATGGAGATGTTCAAGGGCCTCCGCCCGGACATCGCTGAGGCGCGAGCGTTGCCCCTCCCCGTCCGCGAGGAGATCGTGGACCTCGGGGCTCGGAGCATCATCCGGATGCTCTACCAGGACGGCTTCTTCCACGCCGACCTCCACCCCGGCAACCTCTTCCTGCTGGACACGGAGCCCGATCCCAAGATCGGCGAGGTCACCCCCAAAATCGGGTTCATCGACCTCGGGATGGTCGGCTACTTCGACGGGGAGTTGCGGCGGACGCTGATGTACTACTACTTCTCGCTTGTCACGGGGGACGCCGAGAACGCCGCGCGCTACCTCACAAGCGTCGCCGAGGCAGGCCCGAAGAGCGACACGCACGGATTCCAGCGCGCTGTGGCGGAAATCTGCCGCCGCTTCTACCGCGCGAGCAAGTACGGCGAGTTCTCCATCGCGCAACTCATCATGGAGAGTGTGAGCCTGGGCGGGCAGTACCGGATGTACTTCCCCATCGAGTTGGTGCTGATGACGAAGGCGCTCGTGACGTTCGAGGGGGTCGGCAACGCGCTGATCCCGGGGCTCGATGTGGCGGACGTGTCGCAGAAGCACGTTTCGCGTCTGTTCCGGCGCCAGTTCAACCCTGCCACGTTGATCAAGGAGAGCTTCCGCAACGCGCCGGAGTTGGTGGACCTCCTGATCAAGTCGCCAAGCCTCGCGGCAGAGGGGATGCGGTTCATCGAAAGCCGGATCCGACAGCCCAATGCCAGCCCGCTGGCCGGGCTCCGGACCGCGCTGCTCTCAGGCTCGCTGTTCATCTCCGGCACACTGGCCGCCGTCCTTGACTTCCTCAGCCCCGCGATGAACGTGTGGTGGCTGTGGGTGCCGCTGTATGTGGTCGCAGGCGCGCTGTCGCTGCGCAAGGGGTAGCGCTTTCCGCCTCGGTACCGAGGCGGGCCTACGCTGGAAAACCTGCCTGCTGGGTCACCCTCTCGGCCTGCTGGATGTGCCGAAGCGAGTGCTGCCCCATCGCGTCCACGAACGCCCCGATGGGCAGCTTCATCAGCTTCAGGAAGGGCGAGCGGACCGTGATGGCGGAGTAGTCCAGTCCATCGAGTGCTGCACAGACGGCGATGTAGCGCTCCGTGCTCTCGTCAAGCGACGCCATCGCGCGGGTCTTGTCCAGATCGGAGCGGGCGCCCCCCGTGGAGGGGTTCATGGGGCCACCGGTTGGCATCGGGCGGCCTCCGGGACGGACAGAGTGGGTGAACATCCGCGAGACAAACCCATAGGTGTAGGGTCCCGTGCCCCGTGGTCCCCCCTGTTCCACCTGCGCCTCAAAGACGGGCAGATACGCCTTCGCGATGATGTTGAGGTGGACGATGCACTCCCCGACGGACCATTCCTTCGTTGACGGCTTCCAGTTGAATTGCGCCTCGGTGAGAGGGTCCGAGATGCGATGGGCGTCCGACTGGGACTGGCGGAAGTGGTCGGCGTAGGTCTGGAGTTGGGGAGACATGGAACGAGGGATAGGGGCGCGTCCCTACGGCACCCGGATGAAGCAGGGTTTCAACAGGTTACACGCGACGGCGCAGCCTCGCGGCGTACGCCCCGTCCGTCCCGTGAACGTGCGGGAGGGCCTGAAAATCACCCGCCTCGGTGCGCATCTCTGTTGGGACGAGGTCGCCCACGTCCTCGCGCGAAAACTCTGGATGGCGCGACACGAACGCCTCGGTGCGCGCCTCGTTTTCCTCTGGCTCCATCGAGCACGTCGAGTAGACGAGGAGACCGCCGGGCCGTACGTGCGGGGCGGCGGCATCGAGCAGAGCGTCTTGGAGTGTCGTCAGGTCGTCGAGGTCGGCCGGGGCGCGTCGCCACCGGAGGTCCGCGCGCTTGCCGAGGACGCCCGTCCCCGAGCACGGCGCATCGAGGAGGACGCGGTCGAACGGACCGTCGGGCTCCCAGTCGCGAAGATCGGCAGCGACGGGCTCCACGATGGAGACGCCGTGCGCGTGCGCCGCACGCCAGATGAGATCGGTCTTCGCGGGGTGAAGGTCCACCGCGACGACCCGCCCGTCGTTCTGCATCCGCTCGGCGGCGTAGATCGCCTTGCCCCCGGGCGCCGCCGCGCCATCCAGCACGGTCTCGCCGGGCTGCGGATCCAGCACCGAGACCACGAGGGCCGCCGCCTCGTCCTGCACCGCACAGACGCCCTCCGCGACAAGCCCCATCGCGGGCCCCAGCCGACCGACCGTCACGAGATCCGGCGACCACTCCGACGGCGCCGGATCCGCCTCGAGGTCACCGAGGCGGGCCACCACTGCCTCGGTGTCGGCGCGCAGACGGTTGACACGCAGCGCGAAGCGCGGCACGCGGTTGTGCGTCTCCATCAGCGCGATGACCTCCGCCTCGGGCATCCGATCCAGCCACCGGCGGACCATCCAGGTGGGGTGGGAATAGACCGTCGCGAGGTCGTCCGCGAGGTCGCCCGAGGCGGGCATCGGGAGGGTCTGCCGGTCCCGCGCGACAGCCAGCTTCCGCAGGACCGCGTTCGTGAGCCCGGCGGCGCCCTTGTGCAGCAGCGTCTTCGCCACGCCG
>JBCCPW010000400.1:0-3851 GCA_039024735.1 Bacteroidota bacterium | reverse complement strand
CTTCCGCGAGATCATCTCCGTCCTCTCGGTCTTCGTGCTCCCGGTGCTGATCGTCGGGATCCCGCTCTACGGCCTCATCAAGAAGGTGCCCGTCTACGAGTCGTTCGTGGACGGCGCGAAGGAGGGCTTCGACCTGGCCGTGACCATCATCCCCTACCTCGTCGCGATCCTGTTCGCCATCGGGATGTTCCGCGCGAGCGGCGCGCTCGACTTCATGGTGACCGCGCTCGATCCGGTCCTCGGGCTCATCGGCGTGCCCGCTGAGGTGCTGCCGATGGCGATCGTCCGGCCGCTCACTGGCTCCGGCTCGGCCGCCCTCGTGGCTGACTTCGCGAGCCAGTACGGCGTGGACCACATCCTCACCCGCATGGTCGCGACGATGTTCGGCTCGACGGAGACCACGTTCTACGTCATCGCGGTCTACTTCGGGGCCGTCGGCGTGAAGAAGACGCGGCACGCGCTCCCGGCCGGGCTGATCGCGGACGTGTCGGCCATGCTGATCGCGGTCTGGGTCTGCCTGTTGCTGTTCGGTTGAGGCCCGGTGGCACCGCGGACGGTCGGTGCATCCCGCCTCGGTGCCACGGAGTACGGACGCACCGAGGCGGACGCCCCAACCCCCTGAATCCGCTCCAAACCACGCCTACCCACCTCCGGCATTCTCCGCGAACCCGTTGTGTCGCACCATCTCCCGAGGGTCGCGGATTCTGTCCCCCTCGGTGAGGGGGACAGAGCCGAGCCACTCGGCATCACCGAAACTGAGCATCCCACGGTGACGGCCTCCGTCAGAAACGGACCCGAACGCTCGCACGCTCAGGGGGTCCCACTCTGCTCGCCTCGGTGCCAACGGCTCCAGCCCACCGAGGCGGGCCGGAACCGTCTGCCACCTCTGACTTCTCCACTCTGCGTTCCGACTTCGAGATGTGTGTCGCCTTTCTCGCGCTCGACCGGCACCCGCGCTGGCGAGTCGTCCTCGCGACCAACCGCGACGAGACCTACGCGCGCCCGACGACCCCCGCCCACCGCTGGGACGACGCCCCCGAGGTGATCGCCGGACGCGACGACGATGCCGGGGGGACGTGGTGTGGCGTCCGAGACGGAGACCTCGCCTGGACCCTCGTCACCAACGTCCGCGACCTCCCGGCCCATCGTGACGACGCCCTCTCGCGAGGCGACCTCACCCGGGCGTATCTCCGCCTCGGTGCCCCGCCCGAGGTGGTCGCGCAGGACGTGCACGCCCGGCGCCAACGGTACAACCCCTTCAACCTCCTCCTCGCACAAGGCGACGAGGTCTGGTACGTCTCCACCCACACGTCCGCACCGAGGCGGATCGGACCCGGGCTCTATGGCCTCTCCAACGCCACGCTCGATGTCCCGTGGCCGAAGGTCACGCGGGGCAAGCAGGCCCTCGCGGCGTGTCTCGCCGATCCCCGCCTCGGTCCCGATCCGCTGTTCGACCTCCTGGATCACGCCGAACCGGCGCCCGAGGCGGAGTTGCCCGACACAGGCGTCGGGCGCGAATGGGAGCGGATCCTCTCCCCCATCTTCATCGCCTCGGAGCGCTACGGCACTCGCGCGCAGTCGGTCCTGCTGCTCGACGCGGAGGGGCAGGGCGTCTTCGCGGAGCGAACCACGACGCCGGGGGCCTCGCGCGAGGTGCGGACGTTCACGCTGGGGTCTCGCGAGACTGCCGCAACGCCTTGAGCCCCTTTGGCGTGACGGCGTACGTGTCCGCGAGTGGGTCGGTCAAATCCAGGTGGCCTTTCGTGAGCAGCCAGCTGACCAGCGAATCGCGGCGCCGAGGCGTGTCATCGGGCAACCATTCGGAGCGTGAGCGGCCCGCCTCGGCGGCGGCGAGGAGCGAATACAGGGCGTCCTCATCGGACGGGGTAATCTCGGCGGGACGGTGGCGCCCGAGGCACACGTCGCACCGGCCACAGTACGAGGGCGCCGACTCGCCGAAGTAGGCGAGGAGGAACTGTCGGCGGCACCCCACCGACTGGGCGTACGCCACGACGCGGTCCACGCCCGTCTCGGCGCGTTTTCGCGAGGCGCGGAGCACCGAGGCGTCCACGGGCGCACGGTCGGCGCGAGGGGCCAGCCACGTGAGCACCAGACCGTCCGTGGGCGCGAGGACCTCCAGCGCGCCGCGTGCTCGGAGAAACTCCAGCCCCGCCATCGTCCGGTCCCGGTCGAGCCCGACCGCCTCGGTGAGGCGCGGGAGCCACACGCTCGTCCACTCCGAGAACGCCTCGGACGGGATCGCGCGGATCACCCCGTCCACGAATCGCGCGAGGGCGCCCTCCCCCATCGACCGAAGCATCGAGGCGGATGCGGTGGCGCGAAGCAGAATCCGGTCGGGCCGGGGCTCGCGTGCGTCCCACACGCCTTGCCTCGCGAGATGCTCGATGGCGGCTCGCGCCTGCGGTACGGACACCGAGGCGACGGCCGCCACTCGCGCCGGGTCCACGGGCGTGGGGGCCTCTGGCATCGCGCCGATCCCGACCCCCGCGAGCGATGCCGTGGCGGTGTAGACCGCCTGCACCTGCGCCGATGTCGGGTGAGCCCCCTCCACCATCGACCTGGGCAGCGCATCGTCGCTCGGCGCGAGCACGAGGGCGCAGTAGGCCCGCTCGCCGTCGCGCCCCGCGCGGCCCGCCTCCTGGTAGTAGCTCTCCAGCGTCGGCGGAAGCGCCGTGTGGACCACCGCGCGCACGTCCGGCTTGTCGATGCCCATCCCGAAGGCGCTCGTCGCGCAGACGACGCGCGTCTGCCCCGCGAGCCAGCGTCGCTGCACGGCCGTCCGGGTGTCGGCGTCCAGCCCCGCGTGGTACGCCTCGGCGCTGACGCGATCACGCCGCAGCGTCTCCGCCCACTCCTCCGCCGCGCGACGGGTCCCGGCGTACACGAGCCCGGCACCGGGGACACCCTCGAACACGTCGTGCACTTGCTGCGCCTTGTTCTCCACGTGGTGCACACTCCAGACGAGGTTCGGCCGGTCGAACCCTCGCACCACCACCTCGGGGTCGCGAAGATCGAGTTGCGCGAGGATGTCGCGCCGGACCTCAGGCGTGGCCGTCGCCGTCACCGCGACGATGGGCGACGGGCGTCCCGCCTCGGTGGTGAGGAGCGGACGCACCGAGGCGATCTCGCGGTACGCCGGGCGGAAGTCGTGGCCCCACTCCGAGATGCAGTGGGCCTCGTCCACCGCAAGGAGCGAGACGGTCAGGCGCGGCGCGCAGGCGCGGAACAGGTCCGTCTGCAATCGCTCTGGCGTGAGGTAGACGAGGCGGTAGAGGCCGTGCTCCGCGTCTGTCCAGAGTTGGTCCTGCTGCCGCGAGGTCAGACCCGAATGCGACAGCCCTGCGCGGACACCGAGGCGGGCGAGGGCGTCCACCTGGTCGCGCATGAGCGCGATGAGCGGCGAGACCACGAGCGCGACGCCCGGCTGCGTGAGGGCGGGGACCTGATAGACGAGGCTTTTGCCGCCACCCGTCGGGAGGACCGCGAGGGCATCACGCCCGGCGCAGACCGCGTCGATGGCCTCGCGCTGCCCGGGCCGGAAGCCGTCGTAACCCCATGTCTGGCGGAGGGCGCGGAGCGGGGCGTCGGCAGGCATAGCGCGAAGCTATCCCCGCCTCGGTGCGGACGTGATTCTCCCCGCCTCTGCACCGAGGCGGACCGGACCGGTTCAGGAAACGTCAGCCCCGGACGCTCTCCACGAACCGCGTGATGCGCCGGACGGCCTCCTGCACGTTCTCCATGCTCGTCGCGTACGAACACCGCAGGTAGCCCGCCCCGCTCGGTCCGAAGGCATCGCCCGGGACGCACGCCACGCGCTCGGCCTCCAGGAG
>JBCCPW010000399.1:0-3852 GCA_039024735.1 Bacteroidota bacterium | reverse complement strand
TGATCCTCGCCATCGTGATGGCCGGGCTGTACCGGGCGAAGCAAGGGGGGACGGAAGGTCGCCCGGTCCGGGCGGGGTCTATCGTGGTGCAGAGCCTGCGGAGCGCAGCGGTCTCGGCGCTTCTGCTCGGCCTCGCGCTCGGCCTGGTGTCGCGGCCGGAGGGCGTCTTTGAGGAGTTCTACGATCCGCTCTTCAGGGGGCTGCTCTCGATCCTGATGCTCGTCCTCGGGATCGAGGCGTGGTCGCGCCTGTCCGAACTGCGGGAGGTCGCCCACTGGTTCGTGGCGTATGCGCTGGTGGCCCCATTGGTCCACGGGCTGCTCGCCTTCGGCCTCGGCTACCTCGTCCACCTCGCGACAGGCTTCAGTCCGGGCGGGGTCATCTTGCTGGCCGTGATCGCGGCGTCGAGTTCTGACATCTCAGGCCCGCCGACGTTGCGTGCGGCCATCCCTTCGGCGAACCCGTCGTCGTACATCGGCTCCTCCACTGCCATCGGGACGCCCATCGCCATCGCGGTCGGGATTCCGCTCTACCTGACGCTCGGCCGGATCGTGTTCGGTGTGTAGTCTTTCTGATCCCAGACCCACAGAACCGTGTCCACAACATCCAAGGCGACCAAGCTCTCCATCGTCACGGAGAAGCTCAACGAGCAGGCCATCGAGCGCATCGTGATGGAGGCAGGCGGGAAGGGCTACACGGTGTTCGACGGCAGCGGGCGGGGCAGCCACTCCACCAAGACCCGAGACCGCGCCTCCGTCGTCGGCGCCTTCTCGCTGGTCAAGATCGAGGTCATCATCGCCGACCGGGCCGTCGCGGACGACATTGTGGATCAGGTCTCGGCGGGTTACTTCGGCGACTTCTCCGGAATCGTGTACCTAGAGGAGGTCGAGATCCTGAGGCGGGAGAAGTTCTAGGCTCCCTCTGGGGCGCGGATGGTGCCATCGGGGATGGCGCAGGCGACCACCGACCGTCAACGTGGTGGAAGCAACAGGTACGCTCGGGTCGGTCCGCCGCGGTACCGAGGCGGGGAGCTACGCCGCCACGAGGTCAGCCGTCGCCGCCTCCAGCGTCGTCGCGTGGAGGAAGCGGCCGTGGAGCGTGGCGCTGGAGCAGTCCGTGACCTCCACCAGAGCGTAGTCGCCCTTCTGGAGGCCGTCGGGCCGGTCGAAGACCACCATGTGATTGGTGTCGGTTCGCCCGCGAAGCTGCGCCTCGGAGCGCTTGCTCGTGCCCTCCACGAGGACCACCTCACGGCGCCCGATCCGCTGCTGATTCTTCTCCAGCGCGATCCGGTTTTGCAGCGCGATGATGGCACCGAGGCGGGCCTTCTTGACCGCCCCGGGCACGTCGTCCGAGTACTTCCGCGCGGCGTAGGTGTCGGGCCGCTCGGAGTAGGCGAACATGAAGGCGTGGTCGTAGCGGACGCGCTCCATGAGCGAGATCGTGTCCGCGTGCTCGTCGTCCGTCTCGGCGCAGAATCCTGCGATGATGTCGGTCGAGAAGGCCACCTCGGGCACGATGGATCGCGCGCGGTCGATGAGGGCGAGGTAGTGCTCGCGGGTGTACGTCCGGCGCATCCGGCGGAGCACGTCCGTGTTGCCGTGCTGGACGGGCAGGTGGATGAAGTCGCAGACGGTCGGGCGCTCGGCGTGGACGTGCAGGAGGTCATCCGAGCAGTCCTTCGGGTGGCTCGTGCTGTAGCGGATGCGCAGTTCCGGGCTGAGGAGACTGATCCGGTAGAGCAACTCCGCGAAGTCCACCGAGTGACCGTCTGCGTCCACGCGGTACGAGTTGACGTTCTGACCGAGGACGGTGACCTCCTTGTATCCCGCGTCCACCAGTTGGGCGCACTCCGCGAGGATGCTCGTCACGGGGCGGCTGCGCTCGCGGCCTCGCGTGAACGGCACGACGCAGAAGGCGCACATGTTGTCGCAGCCTCGCATGATGCTCACGAACGCCGAGACGCCGTTGGAGTCGTAGCGGACCGGCGTGAGATCGGCGTAGGTCTCCTCGCGGGAGAGTTGGACGTTGACGGCGGCTTGCCCGGTCTCGTCCGCCTCGGTGAGGAGGCGGGGCAGATCGCGGTAGGCATCCGGCCCCGCCACGATGTCCACCAGCTTCTCCTGGTCCAGGAGCTTGGTGCGTAGCCGCTCGGCCATGCAGCCGAGCACGCCGATGGTGAGATCGCCGGTGCCCTCGCGCTGGCGCCGGACCTTCTGCGCGCGGAACCTCGCGAGGCGCCCGCGCACGCGGTCCTCGGCCTTCTCGCGGATGGCGCACGTGTTGATGAGCACCACGTCCGCCTCGTCCTCGGTGTCGGCGAGGCCGTAGCCCTCCGTGCCGAGGATGCTCGCGACGAGCTCGCTGTCGGCCACGTTCATCTGGCAGCCGTACGTCTCGATGAAGACGCGGCGCCCGTTGGGCGCGTCGGCGCTCGCGGCGATGGTGCGCGGCTGGTCGATGTCGCTCTGCGCGTCGGGCGCGGAGGAGACGGGCGCAAGGATGTCGAGGTCGGCGATGGGGTTCATCCCTCCGGTCGTGCGGTGTCGGGCCGCGAAGCTACGGTGCGGGGCTGCGGCGCCGGGCTAGGCTTCGGTGGAGAGTGGGATGATGCGTGACGCGTGATGCGTGAGGGAGGTGACCCGGTTCGTCTGTGGTCGTGTTGGGAACTGCCGCCAGCCGGGCGATCGCAGATTCCCGGACGTGTCATTCCGAGAGAGCATAGCGAACCGAGGAATCTGGCTGCGTGCAGGCGCGAGGTCACAGGAGAGCCGCGGGCAACCAGACAGTAGGTCCCTCCACTCGCTCCGCTCGGTCGGGAGGACACGCTCGGGCGGAGCGCGCCAAGTGCCCCGCCTCGGTGACCCGGTAGAACCACCGAGGCGAACGTGCCACCTGCTAGGTCCTCACACGCGATGGATCCCGGCGCGAGGCTCGGGGTCGTATGCGGGCCACCGCCCGTCCGCTATGCTCCGCCTCGACCCCGACACCCCGCCTCACGTCCTCTCCTTCGAGATCGACGGGACCGTGACCGCGCCCGACATGGACGACCTCTACAACGCCGTTGAGCGCGTGACGGACGGCAAAGGGCCGGTCCACCTCATCGGCGAGATCCACGGGGTGGGCGGCCTCACCCTGGACGCCGTCGGCACGTCGTTCAAGCGCGGCATGGGCATCATCGGGCGGATCGGACGCGTGAAGCGCTACGCGGTGGTCTCGGACCGAGGCTGGATCCGCACGCTGGCCGAGCTTCAAGGCGCCGCGATCCCCGGCCTGGAGGTTCGCGTCTACCCCACGGCCGAGCGCGACGACGCCCTCGCGTGGGCCTCCGAGCCTCCGGCTGTCTGACCGTCCCCGCCTCGGTCCGCCCACGGTCTCACCGAGGCGGACCCGTGCCCCCTCACGCCCATGCCCGGCCTCCGCCCGCTCTCGCTGTTCCGAACGCTCGGCCGAGCGCCCGAGGGCGAGCGCCAGCGCCGCATCGAGGCGTCGCCGCAGTGGCGCGAACGAACGTTTGAGAACCCCGAAGGCGCCTTCACCTCACCGGGGCTGAGCACGGCGTGGGAGTTCTTCACGGGCGGCAGCTCGCACCGCACGCCCGAGACGCCCGTCCCGACGGTCCGCCCCCGCCTCGGTGAACCCGTGGACGGAGTTCGCGTGACGTGGCTCGGGCACGGCACGTCACTGATTGACGTGGAGGGCACGAGGCTACTCGTGGACCCCGTCTGGGGCGAGCACGCCGCGCCGAGCAGCCTCGCGCGGGTCCGGCGCTTCTTCGATCCGCCCCTCGCGCTGGAGGATCTGCCATCGCTCGACGCCGTCCTCCTCACGCACGATCACTACGATCACCTC
>JBCCPW010000398.1:0-3891 GCA_039024735.1 Bacteroidota bacterium | reverse complement strand
TCACGCATCGTCTGTTTCGCGCGCTCTACCGCGGTCCGCTTCGCTCGGTCTCGGCTTCCCGCTCCTTCACCAAGCAGTTTCTGCCGACCACTTCATTGGCACCGAGGCGGGCCGGATCGGATCGCCGCTATGTGCCGGACGTTAGGTATTCGAGCCCTTCCCGAGGAGCACCCGCGTCCTCCGATGGGATCGCCCACTGGGCAAGACCGTCGAGCAAGGGAACGAGCGCGCGGCCTTTGTCCGTGAGCCGGTACCGAGGCGCTTGGCCGTTGGCCTGTGTCCGCACCACGACGTGCGCCGCCTCCAACCGGCGGAGTTCGTCTGCGAGCACCTTCGCCGTCGGGGGCTTCGCGTGTGCCCCTTGAGCGGCGTGCCGCAGCGGACCAAACCGAGCCGGTCCGTGGGCGAGCCGTCCGATCACGCCTGCTGACCATTTGCCGCCCACCGTTGCGAGGGCGGAGGAGACAGGGCAGGCATCGCCGTACCGGGTAGGGGAGGAGGTCGAGGGCATGAGAAGTGGTTTCTCCGAGGGTACCGCAGCCGAAACCGGAGACAGAGGACGCGTGGTTCCAAAACCCTACGCCCCCATCCGTTCCCGCGATGACTCTCGCCGTTCTCGGCGCGACCGGACGCACCGGCCGCCCCCTTCTGTCCCACGCCCTTTCGGAGGGACACACCGTCCGCGCCCTCGAGCGCGATCCAAACGCGTTGCCTCCCGCCGATGGTCTCACCGTGATCGGTGGGGACGCCACCGACCCCGCCTCGGTCTCGCGAGTGATCGACGGCACCGAGGCGGTCCTCCTCGCGCTGGGCCACACGAAGACCTCGACTCCCGACATCCTCACGGTCGCGACCGGCCACGTAGTCCACGCGATGAAGGCTCATGGAGTGGAGCGGGTCGTCACGCTGACCGGCGCCGGGGTGGAGGCCCCCAACGATCCCCCGGGCGTCGCGCCCCGGATCATCCGAGGCATCATGCGGATCGTGGCTGGCGGCCTCCTCCGTGACTCCGAGCGACACGTGGAGGCGCTGCGCCGGTCGGGACTGGACTGGACCGCCGTCCGTGGCCCCCGCCTCACCGAGGACCCCGCGACGGGCCAGTACGAGACGGGCCGCTTCGCGATGGGCTTCGGCTCCAGCGCCACCCGCGCCGATGTGGCCGATTACATGCTCCGCCTCGCCAGGATGCGAGGCGACGGCGACCGGATGCCGATGATCCGCAACACGTAGCCGCTTCCCCGCCTCGGTACCGAGGCGGGCGAGTCGGAGACCTCGCGTGGAGTCACCTCGGCACCAAGGCGGAGGACCGTGTGCTACACGAACGCGCCCAGCCCAGTCACCTCGCGTCCCACAATGAGCGAGTTGATCTCGTTGGTCCCTTCGTAGGAGTAGATCGCCTCGGTGTCGCAGAAGTACCTCGCGACGTGGTTCTCAAGCAGGATGCCGTTGCCGCCGTGGAGATCTCGCGCGAGGGCGACCACGTCTCGGCAGCGAGCGGCGGTGTAGACCTTCGCGAGGCTCGCTTGCGCGTCCGTCATGCGCCCCTCGTCCTGCAACTGACTCAGGCGGAGGCACATCGTCTGGAGGGCGGTCACGTTGCCGAGCATGTGGACCAGCTTGTCCTGGATGAGTTGGAACCGCGCGATGGGCCGCCCGAATTGCATCCGAGTGGTCGCGTAGCGCTGCGAGCGCTCGTACGCGCCCATCGCGCAGCCCACGGCCTGCCACGCCACGCCTGCCCGGGTGAGCGTGAGCACCTCCGCCACATCGCGGAACGAATGGGCTTTTTGGAGGCGGTCCGCCTCGGGGACACGGCAGTCCGTTAGCGTGATGAGGCCGTTCTCGACGGCCCGGAGTGCCACCTTGCCCCGGATCTTCTCGACGCTGTAGCCGGGGTTTTCCTGCGCGCGCACGATGAAGCCCTTGACCTGATCGTCGGCCTCGTCGCGGGCCCAGATGATGACGAGGTCCGCGAAGGTCGCGTTGCCGATCCACTTCTTCTGGCCGTTCAGAATCCACGTGTCGCCTTCGCGCCGCGCGGTCGTCTGGACGCCCTTCGAGATCGCACTCCCCACGTGCGGCTCGGTCAGACCGAAGGCGCCGAGCTTGTCCCAGGTGCGCATCGCCGGAAGCCACTCCTCCTTCTGTGCCTCGCTGCCGCAGACGAGCAGGCTCTGCATCGCGAGGCCGGAGTGGACGCCGAAGAATGTCGCTGTGCTCACGTCCACCCGCGCGATCTCCATCGTGAGGAGTCCCTCCATGACCGACCCCGTGGGCTCGCGCGATTCAAGGCTTTCGCCGTAGATGGGCGTGAGCAGGTCCAACTCGCGGAAGCCCCGCACGAGAACGTCGAGCGGCGTGCTGTCCCGGAGCCAGTGGTCGTTGATGACGGGTTCCACCTCGGTCTCCATGAACCGCCGGAGGTCCGCCATTTTCTGGCGCTGCGCCTCGGTGACGAGCCCTTCGATCTCGAAGAAGTCGCCGTCCGACGGTGGGGGCGCGTACGCGGGCCGGTCGCGGCCACTCCGCTCAAGCGCAGAGTAGGAGCGCGCGATGGCCGCCTCGTCCATCTGTGAGTAGGTGGCGGCGAGCCGGTCGAGGTCGACGCCCAGGTCGGCGAGGTGCTGGGCGGCGGAGGCGGTGTCAGTCATCGGAGGGCGGGAAGTCGCTCTCGCGTCAACCCGCTCGCCCGCCTCGGTGTTCTCTCGCTCTCTCGCCTCGGCACCGAGGCGGGAGAACCCGGCCGTCGGAGGATCAGGCGACGGCTGCGACGCCGTTCGTTCCGCTGCCGACTTCCGCCGCGTACATCTCGCCGATCAGGTCAGCGTAGCGCTTGTTCACAGGCGACCGCTTGACCGACATCTTTGGGGTCAGGAGATTGTTCTCGACCGTCATCAACTCGGGGATGAGGACGAAGCGCTTGACCTGGCACCAGTGGTCTTGGCCCTGGTTGGCCTCCGAGACCACCTCTTCGAAGCGGCGAAGCACCTTCGGGTCCTTCAGCAGCGCCTCTCCGGTGCCGCTCACGCCGTTCTGCTCCGCCCAGACCTCCAGGGCCTCCATGCCGGGGAAGAGGAGTGCCGTGGTGTACTTCTGGCCGAGGCCCGTCACGACCGCCTGCTCGATCAGCGGGCTCTCCGTGAGCGCGTTCTCCACAGGCTGCGGGATGACGTACTTGCCCGTGGACAGCTTGAAGAGAGCCTTCTTGCGGTCCGTGATGCGGAGGTAGCCCTCCGGCGTGAACTCGCCGATGTCGCCCGTGTGGAACCAGCCGTCGGCGTTGATGACCTCTGCGGTTTTGTCGGGGGCCTTGTAGTAGCCCTGCATGATGTTCGGCCCACGCGTCAGGATCTCGCCATCCTCCGCGATGGCAACCTCAACGCCCACGATGGGCGGTCCCACCGTCCCCGCGCGGTTGTTGCCGGGGAGGTTGTTCGAGATCACCGGACTCGTCTCGGTGAGACCGTAGCCCTGAAGGATCAGAATGCCGAACGCGGTGAAGGCGTTCTGCAGATCGGCGCGAAGCGCGGCGCCG
Organism: Bacteroidota bacterium; assembly: GCA_039024735.1. Classification (GTDB taxonomy): domain Bacteria; phylum Bacteroidota; class Rhodothermia; order Rhodothermales; family Rubricoccaceae; genus Rubricoccus. Next base: position 356 of record JBCCPW010000398.1, on the reverse strand, counting down.
CCCGAGGTGACCGCCTTGATCCGCGTCAGACCGAGGCGCTCGCGGAGCTTCGAGTAGACCAGCTTGTCCGCGATGGAGTGCTTGACGCTACCGAGGCCCGAGGGCGGGTTGGCCACGTTGTAGTTCTGCGCAAGCTCCAGCGCCCACGACCCGATGGCCTTCTTCGCCCCCTCGGACTGCTCGACGCCCAGCGAGACCTTGTCGAACACCTTCTCCAGGACGCGCGGGACAGTCGAGAAGAACGTCGGCTTGACATCCGGGAGATCCGCTACGAGACGGTCCGGGTGCGAGTAGTAGAGCTGCATGCCCCACGCCGAGCACGCGTGGTTGAGCGTGCGGGCGTAGATGTGCGTCAT
>JBCCPW010000397.1:0-3904 GCA_039024735.1 Bacteroidota bacterium | reverse complement strand
GGTTCGGCGGTCCAGCCACGCCCGAGCGCGATCTCGTCCTCCAGCGCGAGCGCGAGGCGCCAGAGGCGCGTGTCCGCGTCCAGGTCGCGGAGGCCGACGGCCGTGGGACCGGACGAGTTGAGGTGGAAGCGGGACGCGAGGCCCGTCGCTTCCAGAGCCGCATAGGCCGTGTGGCCAGGCGCGATGGAGATCTCGGCCGTGGTCGCGAGGCGAAGCTCCGAGAGTGCGTTGCCGTCGTCTCCGGCGTCGTGCCGGTTGAGCGTTCGGGTGAGCGCGGCCTCCGCCGCCTCGGTGGTCTCCGAGCCGCGCAACTGGGCCAGTCGGCCGTCGACCTGCTCGAAGGCATGGGTGAGCGTGTGGCGGCTGGCGGTGGCGCTCGCCCCGAGGAGGAGGCGCGGACCGGCGAGCCACGAGTACCGGGCGGCGACGGCGGTGTTGGTCCAGCGATAGCGGTCGCGCGAGAGGATGAGCCCGTCGGGGCTGGTGACGCCGTCTGCGGCGGCGAACAGTTCCGTCCCGACATCGCTCACGCCGCTGTACGCGGACACCCGGAGGGTGCGGAGGGCTCCGAAGCGGACGCGCGTCGCGGCGTGGAGATCGGAGAAGGCCACGTCCGAGCCGTGGCGGTGCACGTCGTACGAGGGGACGGACGGCGCCCCGGCGAGCGACGAGGCGAGGACCGGATCGACGGTGTTCCACTCGCGCAGGGCGGTGTCCAGCGCGCCCGGGCGGGCCACGTCCCACAGGCTGCGCCGCCCCGCGACGACGACGGCCGCCTCGGTGTCGCCGGTACCGAGGCGGGCGGACCCGGAGAGGTTGGCGGCCAGCGGATCGGCGGTGGCGGTCACGCCGGGGGCCGGGATGGCGTGCTCGGCGTCCAGTACGCCCGCGAGGAACGAGCCGTGGCGGGCGCCGAACCCGGCCTTCCGCACCGTCACGCGGCCCAGGGCCAGCGGCGACATCGCGCTGAGGGCCGTGCCGAGGGCGACCGGCTCGTAGACCGTCGCGCCATCGAGGCGGAGAAGGTGTTCGCCGGTCTCGCCGCCCTGGATGGTGAGGCCGTCGCGGAAGTCTGGTGGGGCCACGCCGAGCACCTCGGTGGCAGGACGCAGGGCGTCTGGGGTGGGCGCGGCGCCCGTGCTGGCGTCCAGGGGCGGGGTCCAGGCGCCTGCGCCGAGGGTGGAGGAGACGGGCCGGGACTGGAGGCCGTCGATCACGACGGGGGCCGTCTGCACCTGCTCGCGCTGAAGGGCGATCTCGCGCACGGCTCGCCCGCCCGGCGCGATGCGGACGGTGGCGGTGGTCGGCGTGTAGCCGACGTAGCTGGCCGTCACGGTCTGAGGCCCGGGCACGATGCCCGCGACGAGGAAGGCACCGGAGACGTCGGCGGCGGCCCCGGCCCGCGCATCGCGCAGCACGACGTGGGCGTACGGCAGCGGCTCGCCCGTCTCGGCGTCCACGATGCGTCCCGCGAAGGTGCCAGTCTCCGGCTCGCGCTCCACCTGCTCCACCAGCACGTACGTCCCGGACGACCGGCGCACGAAGTCCAGCCCGACGGCGCTCGCGATGCAGCCCAGCACCGCCTCGGGGGCGGCTCTTTCGCCGCCGCACCAGACGCGTCGGTTCTGGACGAGCGAGGAACTGTAGACGAGGTCCATCCGGGCCGCCTCGGCAAGTTGCGCGAGGGCGTCGCGGGCGGGCACGCCGCGCAGGACGAGGTCCACCTGCTCGGCGGGTTGCGCCGAGGCGGACGTGCTCACGAGGAGCACGGAGGCCAGGAACAGAGCGCGCCGGATCAACGCGGCGAGGCGGAGGAGGTGCGGGAAGGACGGGACGCCCCGGGCTGCCGGGCGTCGCGGGGGGACGAGCCGGACGCGGACACGGCGAAGCCTCGGCTGGTGGCCTCGAAGCGAAGACCGTGCGCGGCGCAGAGATCGCCGAGGACGGTCCGCACGTCGGGCGCGCGGGCGTAGAAGGCCGTCACGTCCGCCGAGGCGGGAACGTTCCCGTCGGTGTCCACGGTGACGCCGTAGCGGCGCTCGATCTCGGCGAAGGCGTCCGCGAGCGAGAGGTCATCGAAGGAGAGCCCGCCGTCGGTCCACGCGAGGGCGCGCTCGGCGTCGATGGCCTCCGGAGCCGTGGGAGCGGCCTCGTCGCCCATCACGACGGTCGCCTCTTCGGCACCGAGGCGGACGGATTCGCCTGCGGCGGTGACCTGCACCGCGCCTTCCTCGACGGTCACGCGGGTTGCGTCCTCGCGCCAGTGGGCGCGGACGCCGAATCGCGTCCCGAGGACCTGCACCTCGGCGTTGAAGGTGGTGACGACGAACGGGGCGTCGCCGGACTCCACGTCGAAGAAGCCTTCGCCCACGAGGGCGACCTGCCGCGTCTCGGGCGCACCGAGGAGGGCGCCGAAGCGCTTGGCGTAGGTGACGCGCGATCCGGGCGCGAGCGTGACGGTGCTGCCGTCGGGCAGGGTCACCGCCTCGGTGGTGCCGGGCGCGGCCTGCACGCTGACGGGCGCGACGAGCGTGGGGGCCGTGAGGGCGACCATCGCGATGAATGCGAGGGCGGTCACGCCGGTGGCGATCCACCGGGTGGGGAGTCGGCGGCGTCGCGGCCGGGCGGCGCGGTCGGCGGCGCGGCGACGGTGGGACGGTTCGGTGGGGGCGGGCTCCGCATCGAGGCGGAGGCGGGAGGCGAGGCGATCCCACGCGGCGTCGGTTTCGGCGTGCGTGGTCTCGGCGGGCGCATCCCCCAGGCGCGCCCAGACCTGCTCCAGATCGGCGCGCTCCTCGTCGGAGGCGTCCCGGAGTTCAGGGGGGAGGACGGTGCGGGGCATGATTACGCGGTGGGAGGGTCGAGTCGGTGGAGGCGGTCGCGCAGGGTACGGAGCGCCCGGACGAGGTGGTTGTTGACGGTTCGGGGCGAGACGCCCATGACCTCGGCGGCCTCGTCGTGCGAGAGGCCTTCGAAGCGGGTCAGGCGGAGCGCCTCGCGCTGTCGGTCGGGAAGATCGGCCACCCAGGCACGGAGGCGGTCGCCGGTGTCGGCAGCCTCGGCGTGAGCGTCGGGCAGCACGATGGGGGCGGGCGCGTCGGCGGCGAGGCCGTTCAGCTTGTCCTGCCGCGTGGAGCGGTCGCGGACGCGGTTGAGGCCCAGGTTGCGCACGGTCTGGTAGAGTAGCGCGCGGACGCTCCGGGCGGGGTCCAGGCGGTCGCGTCGTTCCCAGAGGCGCACGAACGCCTCCTGCACGAGGTCGTCGGACGCGGCGGCGCTTTCGGCGAGGGTGCCCGCGAAGCGCACGAGGCCGGGGTGGAGATCTCGAAAGAGCAGTTCGAACGCACGAGAGTCGCCCCGGCGGATGCGGCGGCACCACTCCGCGTACGGAGGCTCATCGTGAGGCTCGGTGCGGTCCGGTAGGACGGGCGGCATCGGGCTCGGCGAAACGGCGAGGGTGAGGGACATGAGGGGTGGGTCTCGCGTGGAGTACCCGCCGCCCCGAACCAATGACTACCGCGTGTCGATCCGGCCCTCCCCGCCTCGGTGCTGCTCCGCCTCGGCACCGAGGCGGAAGGGACGTTTGCCGTGTCCATCCCGGGGCGGTAGAGGGACGGCGGCGGTGGCGAGCCCCTTGGCTTCACGCGTTCCCAATGGAATCACGGGAGCACGCCAGGGATCGAAACTTGCGTCCCGACCCCCACGTCTCCCGCGCTACACCCCTCCCTTCGTCATGGCTCGCGTCCTGCTTTCTTTTGTTCTCGCTACCGGCCTCACGGTCGCGCTCGCGGCGCCCGCTAGCGCACAGAACCGCCCCGATCCGCAAGAACTGGGGGACGGCCTCCTCACCCTGCTTGACCGCCACGTGGACCTGACGCCACAGCAAGCGACTCGCGTCCGGCCC
>JBCCPW010000396.1:0-3907 GCA_039024735.1 Bacteroidota bacterium | reverse complement strand
TCCGTAGCGTGTGCGAGTCTCGCCGTTCTGTTGCTGGTGTCAGGAGCCGTCTCGGTGGCGGCCCATCCCATCCCCGAAGGCCCCGGCCTCGGCGCCGAGGCGGACACCCTCGCCTTCGAGGCGGGCGCGGCCTTCGCGCGGTTGCGAGCGCCCGTCATCGAGCCGTCCGTGGAGGTGCGCGTGCTGGCTCCCGTCCCGGGCGTGCTCCCGCGCGAGCGCTACCTCGTGGATGGCGCGACGGGCGCCTTCCGGCTCGTGCAACCGTTCGACACGCTCACGACCGTTCTCGTGCGCTACCGGCGCCTGCCGACCGTGGAGCCGCCCCCGAGGCTTCGCGTCCTCGCGCCCGAGCCGCCCGACTCCGCCGACTCTGCCCGTGTGGCTCCGCCTCGGGACCGAGGCGGAGAGAGCCGGGTGAGCACGACCGGCTCCATCTCGCGTGGCGTGGTGGCGGGGAGCAACCGCGACGTGTCGCTCACCTCCGGCCTCCGCCTGGATGTCAGCGGCGACCTCGCGCCCGGCGTGACCGTGCAGGGCGCGCTGACCGACACCGACACGCCCATCGTCCCGGAGGGCACCACGCAGACACTCTCCGACTTCGACCGGGTTTTCGTGCGCGTGGAAGGGCCGCGGTTCGGCGCCCAACTTGGCGACGTGGACCTCGCCCTCGCGCCGACGGAGTTCGCGCCGCTGCGTCGCAAGGTGCAGGGCGCGACGGTCGCCTACGACGTTCCCGAGGCGGGCATCGTGCGGGGCGGGCGGGTCCAGACGGCGTTCTCGGCCGTGCGCGGGCGGTTCCGCTCGCAAGACCTCGTGCTCCTCGATGGTGTGCAGGGACCGTACCGCCTCGAAGGCGACCGAGGCGAGCCGTTCGTGCTCGTCGTGCCCGGCAGCGAGCAGGTCTACTGGGACGCCGAGCGCCTCACCCGAGGCCGCGACTACACGGTGGACTACGGCACGGGCGAGATCACGTTTACCGCTGCCCGCCTCGTGACCGCCGAGCGCCGCGCGACGGTGGACTTCGAGTTCAGCGCGGGCGGCTTCGCCCGCACGCTCTCCCTCGCCGATGCCACCGCCGACCTCTTCGCGAGCCCCACCGAGGCGGGGCGGGTCCTCCTCGGTGTCCGCGTCCTCCGCGAGGCCGACGCCCCGGGCCTCGGCGACGCCCTCGGCCTCTCCGACGCCGACCTCGACCGCCTCGCCGCCTCCGGCGCCGCCGATGCCGTCGTCCCGGGGCAGACGGCGGTGCCGTTCGAGCCCGAGAGCCCGTTCGTTCTCTACACCGCCCGCGACACGACCGTCGCGGGCGAGACGGTCCGCATCTTCGTTCCCGCCACCGCCGAGGCGGACTCGGTCTTCCGCGTCCGCTTCACGCGCGTCCGGGTAGGGGAGGGGAGCTATCGCCGTGCGGGACAGGCGCTCAACGGCATCCTCTACGAGTTCGCCGGACCGGGCGGCGGCGACTACGTGCCCTTCCGCGTGCTCCCGCGTCCGGTCTCGCGAACCGTTCTCAACCTCACCACCGAGGCGGAGGTCATGCCCGGCGTGGTGGCCTTCGGGGAACTGGCCGGATCGCTCGCTGACGCCAACACGCTCTCCACTCTGGACGCCCGCGACGATGGCGGGGCCACCCAGTTCGGCCTCCGCGTCGACCCGCTGGACCTCGGGCCGGGGCAGCTCTCCGCCTCGGTGACGCGGCGCGTGCGCGGCGAGCGCTTCCAGTCGCTCGACCGGCTCCGCATCATCGATTACGCGCGGCGGTGGAACCTCGCGCGGGCCGGGACGCCGTTCGGCGCGACGCTGGACTCTCTCGGCGAGGCGAGCACCGAGGCGCGGGTCGCGTACGTGGCCGGACCGCAGACGGCGGCGGTCGTGGAGGCTGGGGCGGTCCGCCTCGGTGCCTTCGCGGCGGAGCGCGTGCGGGTGGACGCGAGCGTCTCGGATGACGTGCGCACCGGATTTCCCACCGCGCGCTACACGCTGGAGGCGGTCCGCTCCGAGGCCGAGGCCGCATCGGTGCTTGGCTCCGGGTCGTTCGTGCAGCAGACGGGGAGCCTGCAGAGGGCCTTCGGACGCATCGAGCCGGGGGTGGAGGTGCGCCACGAGCAGCGCGAGCAGCGAGGCGGCGCCCTTCCGCAGGACACCCTCCTCGCGCCGACGTACCGCTTGCTTTCGGTCCGGCCCGGCGTGACGTGGCGCGGGGCGTCCTCGCGCGAGGCCCGGCTGGCGGTCGAGGTCCGCACCGAGGCGGAACCGCTGACGCCCGGCGGCACCCTGGACGACCTCGCGGACGCCTCCCGGTCCATCGGTGGGGAAGCGGGGGTCCGCTGGACCGGTGCGGCGGGCTTCCGCACCGACCTCCAGGCCACCTTCCGCCGCACCACGGTCCGCGATGCCTTCCGGGACCTCGGGCGGCAGGACGCCGAGAGCGTGGCCCTTCGCGGCACCGTTCGCGCCCGTCCGCTCGCGCGCGCGCTGGACCTTCGCGCCCGCTACGAGGCGCTGACGGAGCGGACTCCCGTCCTGCAAGAGGCCTACGTCCTCGTCGGCGCCGAGGCGGGGCAGTTCGTCTGGCGCGATGGCGAGGGCGAGCCCCGCCTCGGGGAGCCCGACGGCCGCCAGCAGGTGGACGAGTTCTTCCCCGAGACGACGCCCTTCGAGGGGACATACCTCCGCACGTTCGTCCCGTCGGACCAGCTGTTCCCGGCCGTGGGCGTGAACGGTCGCCTCGCGCTCCGCCTCGATGGCGCCCGGCTGGCCGATGGGCTCGGTGTGGGGTGGGGCCGCCTCGTGGACGCCCGCGCGAGCGTGGAGGTGCGCGAGCGGAGCACGAGCCGTGATCTGCTCCGCGTGCTCCTCTTCGATCCCGCCGTCCTCCAGCAACGCGGCGCTCCCGATGCCGCTACCGAGGCGGGGACCATCGACGGACGGTTCCGTGCCGAGGGCGAGGTCTCGGTGCTCCCACGCGAGGCCCGGCGCGGCCTCCGCCTCGGTGCGGATCACCTGACCACCACGCGTCGGCTGGCCGCCGGAGCGGAGACGCGCCTCGTGCAATCGGGGCGAGCGGAGGGGCGGATGGGACTGGGAGCAAACGCCCTCGCGCGGCTCACGCTTCGCGCCGAGCGTCGACGCGCCACGAGCGACGCCTTCGCGACGCGGACGTACGATCTGCGCGGCCTCACCGCTGAGCCGTCCGTGACCCTCACGCCCGCCTCGGGGGTCTCGTGGACCCTCGGTGCCGTGGTCTCCACCCGCCGGGATGCCCTCGCGACGGGCGCGAGCCCGACGAGCGCCCTCGTGCTTCGGGTCCCCGCCGAGGCGCGGTGGGCCACGTCGGCGCGCCTGTCGCTCACGGCTCGCGCGGAGGTGTCGGTCGTGTCGCTGAGTGGCGGGACCGGCTCGGGCCTCGCGCTCTTCGAACTGACCGACGGGCGGGGGCCGGGCACGTCCGGCCTCGGGAGTCTGCAGGCGACCATCGGTCTGACCGAGTCGATCCGCGCGACGGCGGTCTACGATGTCCGCGCGCCCGCCGAGGCGGCAGCGATCCAGACGGTGCGGATGTCGCTCTCTGCCGTGTTCTGATGCCCCGGGAGCCGGGGCGGTCGCGAAGCGGTGTGTCCAGACCCGCCTCGGTGCGGAGACCAAAGACGAAGACGCGGCGGCACCGAGGCGGACCGGGCGGGGCAAAGCGCTTCCAGGCGTGAGAGGCGGTTGTGACCTGAGCATTCCCCGAGGCGGCGAGTATCTTCGCGGCCGTCGCTTCACACTCTCCTCACCCAGCCTCTCTTCTGATGGAGCTCTTCGAAACGATCGTCGGTGCGGTCGGTGGCTTTCTCACCATCCCGCTCGTCGTCCTCCTCCTCGGCGCGGGTCTCTTCCTGACCATCCGGCTCGGGTTCCCTCAGTT
>JBCCPW010000395.1:0-3920 GCA_039024735.1 Bacteroidota bacterium | reverse complement strand
GGCGCGATGGCCCACGACCACTCCGGGATGCCCGGGATGCTCACCGACGCCCAGCTTCGCGAGATGGACGCAGCGCGAGGCGTCGAGTTCGACCGGCTGTTCCTGGCCTATATGATCCAGCACCACCAGGGCGCGGTTACCATGGTGGACGATCTCTTCGCGCAAGACGGCGCCGCCCAGGACGACGCCTCCTTCAAGCTCGCCTCGGACATCAACGTGGACCAACAAACGGAGATCGCCCGGATGCAACGCATGCTCGACGCCATCACGGACTGAGCACCGAGGCCTCGCGGGATGCGTCCTCCCGCCTCGGTTCCCCCATCGACACCCCCGACTTTCCCCCACCAGCGGACCCTCACATGACCCGTTTCGCTCTCCCTCTCCTCGCGCTCGCGTTCCTCGCGAGCCCGCCCGCCCTCTCACAGGGCATGGCCTCCGCCGACGACCCGCGCATCGGGCTCGGCGCCGGTCTCTTCGACGCCGAGGAGGCCATCTGGAACCTCCGCAAGCTGTCCTCCACGCCCCCCCCGGAGGACTTCGTCGGGGTGACCAACTCCGACCTTGCGTTCCAGGGCAACTACGTCTTCCAGGGCAACTACAACGGCGTCATCATCTGGGACGTGAGCGACCCGTCCAACCCTGAGATCGTCACGGAGTACCTCTGCCCGGCTTCCCAGAGCGATGTCTCGGTCTACGGTGATCTGATGTTCATCTCGGGCGAGGGCCTCGGCGGTCGTGTCGACTGCGGCACCGAGGGGGTTCAGGAGCGCGTCTCGGAGGACCGCCTCCGCGGCATCCGCATCTTCGACATCTCGGACATCCGCAATCCCGAGTACATCGCGAACGTGCAGACCTGCCGTGGCTCGCACACGCACTCCGTTCTCGTCGACCCGGACGATGACGAGAACGTCTACGTCTACGTCTCGGGCTCGGCCCCCGTCCGCCCGGCAGAGGAACTCGCTGGCTGCTCCAGCGGCGACCCAGACGAGGACCCGAACACGGCCCGCTTCCGCATTGAAGTGATCCAGGTGCCGCTCGCCAACCCGGAGGCAGCCGCCATCGTGAGCTCGCCCCGCATCTTCGAGGACATGGTGGAGCAGCCGCGGCGCACCACGCAGTCTCCTGCGGACCTGCGGGAGTTGGAAGAGGCGCGTGCCCAGGGCCGGTTCATCATCGAGATCGGTGGCAACCAGATGGTGCTGCCCCGGCGCTACGAGGCCATGCTCCTCGGTCAGATGGTGGCCCAGCGAGGTGGCGAAGAGGGCGAGACGCCCACGGCTGCGGACTCGACCCTGCTTCGCGAGCAGCTTCCGGCCATCATCGCGATGCAGTTCGGTGGGGGCGGTGACGACGAGGAAGACGCAGGCCCGGGCCCCGGCCCCAACCAGTGTCACGACATCACGCTCTACCCCGAGATCGGCCTCGCGGGCGGCGCCTGCGAGGGCTACGGCCTCCTGCTGGACATCTCTGACCCCGTCCGTCCGACGCGCCTCCACGCCGTCGCGGACAGCAACTTTTCCTACTGGCACTCCGCCACGTTCAACAACGACGGCTCCAAGATTCTCTTCACCGATGAGTGGGGCGGTGGCGGCCAGCCCAAGTGCCGCGTGGACGATCCCTACGAGTGGGGCGCGAACGCTCTCTTTACCTTGGAGGACAACGAGATGCAGTTCACGAGCTACTACAAGATGCCCGCACCGCAGACGAGCCAGGAGAACTGCGTCGCGCACAACGGCTCGCTCATCCCGATCCCCGGCCGCGACGTGATGGTGCAGTCCTGGTACCAGGGCGGTATCTCCGTCTTCGACTGGACCGACACGGCGAACCCCGTCGAGATCGCCTTCCATGACCGGGGGCCGATCAACGCCGAGAGCATGGGCAACGGCGGCAGCTGGTCTGTCTACTGGTACAACGGGCTCATTGTGAGCAGCGAGATCGCCCGTGGCCTGGACGTGTTCGAGCTCACGCCGAGCGAGCACCTGACGCAGAACGAGATCGACGCGGCCAACACGGTCGTGCTGACGTATAAGAACGCGCAGGGCCAGCCCATGTACGAGTGGCCGCCGTCCTTCGCTCTCCTCCGGGCGTACATGGATCAGGTGGAGCGTGCCGGTGGCGCCTCGGAGGCGGAGATGGCACAAGGCCGTCAGATGCTGGACCAGGCGGAGGCTGCTGACGCGAACCGTCAGCGGACCATCCTCAACATGCTTGCAGGCGGTGCCGCCCAACGCGCCGACGACTCCGCCGCCGGAATGGCGATGGGTCGTTTCGCAGAGGCCGCTCGCGCCCTCGCCAACAGCTAATCGCTCGGCCTTCGGCTGACGCGCCCCGCCTCGGTGCCCTCACGGGAAGACCGAGGCGGGGCGGTCTCATTTTCAGGCCGTCGCCTCGCGCCATGTCCCGCACTCGATCCCGCCGCGATGGCCCCGACCGTGCGCGAGCAGCGGCCATCTGCCCGGACTGCGGCGCAGAGTTCATCGCGGGGATCACTGCGTGCTCTGACTGCGGGGGCTCTTTGGTGGCACCGAGGCCGGACGCGGAACGGCTGACCTCACCCGAGGGCCTCGTGCCTGTGGGCGGAGCATTCGGTCCGGGGGTCGGCCGCGAGGTGGCGGCAGCCTTCGACCGAGGCGGGATCGCGCACTACCTAGAACCGGTCCATGAGGAGGTGCAGGGGGAGTTCGGTCCCGTTCCGATCTATCAGTTCGTCGCCTACGTTCGTCCAGAGGAGTACGAGACCGCTCTCCGGCTCTACCACGACCTCGACGGCGGAACCTCACGAGAGGAGACATCGCACACGTCCGCGCAGCCGCCGTCTCTTCGGGACCTGATGACAGCGGATGTGGGTCTTCCCGCAGCCCCCACGCGAAACACTGGGCGAGGCCACGCGCTCCACGGAATCGCCGTCCTCCTGTGGCTCGGCTGCATCGGAGCCCTGACGGGCGGTCGCCTGCTCCTGAGCGTTGCGTGCGCCATCACCGCCCTCGTGCTGCACGCCCACGCCGCCCGGATCGGCCGAGGCTGGAGGGCCGAATGGGACGAGCGCGCACGCGTAGAGCGGCAGCAGGCCGCCGCGACCGACTGGGAGGCCATCGAGGCGGAGCAGCACCGCCGCGTCATGGCAGCCGAACGCGCGGCAGGCCCGACCCGCCTCGGTGCCGACGACCTCGATGCCGAGGCAGAGAATCGTGAGTCTGAGCGATAGCTTCGGACGCGCCGTCCCATGCCCCGCGATGCGCTTCGCCTACCTCCTCGTGCCGCTTCTGCTCGCCGCCTGCTCCTCCACGCCACCGCCCGCCCCCGTGCCGCCGCCCCCCGCCTTGGTGCCGGAGGCCGACACCCCGGTGGAGGCCCCGGTGGAGGCGATCCTCCCGGCTCCGCCGCCGCGAGCCACGCCCCCTGACCCCGAGGCGGCGGCGCTCCTGAGCCGCGCGCGTGCCCTCGCCCAAGACGCCCTCATCGTGGACGGCCACATCGACGTGCCGTACCGGCTGCACCAGAGCGGCGACGATGTGGGGGACGCCACCGAGGCGGGAGACTTCGACTACCCGCGTGCCATCGCGGGCGGCCTGAACGCCCCGTTCCTGTCCGTCTACGTCCCAGCGCACTACCAGGAGACCGGCGGCGCGAAGGCCTTCGCGGACTCGCTCATCGATCTCGTGGAGGGCCTCACCGAGGCGCATCCCGACAAGTTTCGCATCGCGAGGTCCCCGGCGGAGGTCCGCGCCAACACGGCTGCCGGGCTGATCTCGCTGCCCCTCGGGATGGAGAATGGCGCCCCGATCGAAGGCGATCTCGCCAACCTGGAGCACTTCCACAGCCGGGGCATCCGCTACATCACGCTCACCCACGGCCGCGACAACGAGATCTCCGACTCGTCCTACGACGACGCCGGGACGCACGGCGGCCTGAGCGATTTC
>JBCCPW010000394.1:0-3942 GCA_039024735.1 Bacteroidota bacterium | reverse complement strand
CGTGGTCGTGCTGGACGTGGAGATGCCGGGCATGACGGGCGTGGAGGTCGCGCGGGCCATCCGCGACGAGGGCCTCTCCTCGCGCGTGCTCGTCCTCTCCGGCTACGACGACGCGGAGTACGTTGGCGCGTTCCTAGACGCAGGGGCGGCGGGCTACCTCACGAAGGACGAGAGCCTGCGGAGCATCGTGGAGGCCGTCCGCGGCGTGGCCGCCGGGGAAGACGGCTGGCTCTCCCGCCGGATCACAGCCCGCGTCCTGGACCTCCGCCGCGCCCCCACCGAGGCGGACGAGACGCCGGGCGGCCTGACGCCGCGCGAGACGGAGGTGCTGGCCCTCGTGGCGCGAGGGCGGACCAACGCGGACGCGGCGGCGGAGCTGTTCGTCTCGGAGCACACCGTCCGCAACCACCTCGCCAACGTGTACGCCAAGCTGGGCGTCTCCAACCGCGCCGAGGCGACGGCCTGGGCCTGGCGGACGGGCCTTGTCGCGGAGTAGAGGTAGAGGGCTCTTCCGCCTCGGCGCCGAGGCGAGGATGCCCCGGGTAGGAATCGCGGGGGCGGTCTGGTATGGACGGACTAGTCGCGGGTAGACCCGAATGAGCGGGTCCCCTCATGTGGCGCGGCCACCGGGCGGCCTACCCTAGGAGCGTCCGCTTCCCACTCCCCGAGATGCTCCTCTCCGTCGTGTTCCTGGCCTCCGCCCTCAGCCTCACCTCCGCGCCCGTCGGGCCCACCGCCTCGGCCGATCTCCCCGTGTCGAGCGTGTGGCAGGCGGGAGGCGTCGTCGGGCCGAGCGGAGAGATCCGAGGACTCGCGGGCTGGTCGGTCCGCCTCGGTCTTGACGGTCGGGCGCACCTCGTCGGGCCCCGGCCCCGCGTCGCGCAGGCGAACGGGCCGTGGGAAGACACCGCCGAGGTCGGCTCGGTCCGCCTCGTCGTCCGCACGGTCTCGCGCGATGCGCTGGCCGTCTACGTCGCGGGGCGCCTCAGCCGCAGCGGCGTCCACCGCTCCTTCCTTCTGCGCTGGGACGCCGCGACCGGCGCCTGGATGGAAGCCTCACAAACGGTCTGAACTCCTCTCACCACCGGGCGTTGGCCCGTCATCCCCCATATCCCATGTTCCGCCTACCCCTCCTGCTCGCGGCTCTGGCGCTGATCGTCAGTCCGAGCGTCGCTCAAACCGGTACCGCCGAGGTCACCCTCTTCCCGGTCACCTTCACCTTCAACACCGTTCCGGGCTCCACCGACGGCCCAGAACTCGTCGGCCTGGGGGTCGACTTCTACGAGGCAGGGTCGGGTACGCTCGCCTTCTCTACCACCGTCGGTCCGGATTCCACCGTGATCGTTGAGGACGCACCCGTGGGCACGTACATCGCCCTTCTGGCTCCCAACGCCAACTGGACGAACGCCCTCACGTTCTCTCCCGTGAACGTCTCGGAGGGCGGAGGAAGCCCCGGCTTCCTCCTTATCGCCCCAGTTGGCGATGGCGATGGCCTCGTCAGCGGACAGATCACGGACGCCGACACAGGCGATCCGGTGCCGTTCCTGATCGGCTTCGCGACATCGTCGTGCGATGTCCTGAACAGCTCGTGCACGGGGATCTCCCAGATCTTTATCGCCGATGCCGACGGCCGCTACGGGTTTGCGGCGGAGCCCGGCGATTACGACCTCACCCTGTTCTTCCTGCCAGACTTCCTCGGCATCGGCTTCGCGCCCACGCTGCTGTACAATCCGGCTGAGGTGAGCATCTCCACAACGGCAGGCCAGACCACCTCGCTCGACCTCGCGCTTGATGCTCGAGGCACTGGATTCCTCTCCGGTACCGTGACAGATCCGTCCGGGGCGCCCGCGGCGGGCGTGCCCGTGGAACTGGTCTCCACGGACAACCTCTACTTCGCCGAGGTCACCACGGGAGCTGACGGCGGCTTCAACGCCGAGGTCCCCGAGGCAGATTACCTCGTCCGAGCTCGCGGCTCCTCCATCGGTGCGCTGGACGTGTTCTTCGGCGGCACCCTCAACTCCACGGATGCCACGCCCGTCACCGTGAACGAGGACGAGACCACGAGCGGCATCGACATCGCGCTCCAAGCGGTCCCGTCGTCGCTCACCGCCACGGTTCAAGGCATCGTCCGCGACGCCTCCGGCACCCCGCTGGACGGCATCACAGTCGGGATGTACAACTGGGCCGAGAACTTCTTCATCCCCGTCGCCGAGGCGACCTCGGGGCCGGACGGATCGTACGAGATCACGTACTCCAGCCTCGCGCTTCTCAACGCGCCGCTTCTCATCGGCGTCGTGGAGGAGGACTACGAGTGGCAGTTCTACGACGGCAAGCCCACCTTCTCTGTCGCAGACTTCCTCTGGGTGGGGTCGAGCGACGCCACGTTCACCGGCATCGACTTCGCGCTCATTCCAGAGGGCAGTGACGGCACCGGCTTCTCCATCAGCGGGACGGTGTCGGATGAAACAATAGGCGCGCCCGTTGGGCAGGCGCTGGTCGCCGCCGTCAACCTGGAGGACGGCCGCATCTCCTACGGCGTCTCGGACCCCTCCGGCGCCTACCGCGTCTCCGGTCTCTCTGAGGGAGACCACGTGGTGCTGTTCACGAAGGAAGAGTACGTGCCCGCCTTCTGGCCGGACGCTCAGACCTGGACCACCGCCTCGGCCGTCGAAGTCGCGAGCAACGTTCAGGGCATCAATGCCCGCATCGGTGGCCTGAACCGGCCGGTGCGCGGCCGCGGCCCAATCGTCGGTGGGAACCTCCAGGGCATCGTCCGCGACGTGGACGGCACCCCGCTGGCGGGCGCCTTGGTCACGGCTCGCTCCGGTGAGGACGTGGTCGGCTTCGCGCTCACGGACAGCCAGGGCAGCTACGCGCTCGACTCGCTCCCCCCCTCGGTGGTGAACGTGCAGGTGGACCTGCCGCGCTACGCCGTCGCGGACCAGCCGACCTCGATGTACAGCGGCAGCGGCGTCCTCTCCTTCGAACTCTCGCCCCAGTCGGTTGTCTCGAACGAGACCACGCGCACGGAGGAGACCGGCACGCTTCAGGTGTTCCCAAACCCGACGCGCGGGGTCGCACAGGCGGCCTTCGTGCTGGAGGCGTCCGGACCCGTCCGCGTCTCGGTCTACGATGCGCTCGGGCGCGAAGTGGCCGTCGTGGCCGACCGCTCGCTGGCCGCCGGGGCGCACCAGATCCCGGTCCGGGCAGCGCTGGCTCCGGGCCTCTACGTCTTGCGGCTGGAGACCGCCGCCGGGGCGCAGGTGCAGCGCTTCGTCGTGGCTCGCTAGGCACTCGCTCTATCTCGCGACCGCGCGGGGCCGTTCCTTCGGGAGCGGCCCCGCGTCTCGTTCGCCCGCCTCGGTTGGTCCACGGAAGCACCGAGGCGGGCAAACGACGCGACGCGCCGGGGTAGGTTGCGCCATGGCCTCCGACTTCTACACCCAGCGTCCGGCACGCACGCGATTCGCCGACCTCGCCGACCCGCAGGTGTACGCGCCCCTCCCCGATGACTGGACGGTGGTCATCACGGACGTGAAGGGCTCCACCGAGGCGGTCCGATCTGGGCGCTACCGCGAGGTCAATTACGTCGGCGCCGGGAGCATCGCGGCGGTGCTGAATGCCGTGGGCTGGACCGACGTGCCGTTCGTGTTCGGAGGCGACGGCGCCACGTTCGCCCTCCCACCCGATCTCCTGAACTCCGCTCTCGGCGCATTGGCGGCCCTCCAGCGGGACGCGGACGAACGGCTCGGGTTGCCTCTCCGGGTGGGGGCCGTTCCAGTCTCGACCATCCGGGACGCCGGGCACGAAATCGCTGTCGCACGGCTGCGCGTCAGTGAGAACTACGACCAGGCGCTCTTCCTCGGACACGGACTGGCGTGGGCGGAGGATCGCGTCAAGGACCCCGAGACGGCCTCGCGCTACGCCTCCTCTGCATCGCCT
>JBCCPW010000393.1:0-3953 GCA_039024735.1 Bacteroidota bacterium | reverse complement strand
TGGACGAGTTCAACCGCATCACGACCGCGCTCGACCTGAACAAGCTCATCGTCTCGCGCGATTCCTCGGGCGACTACGATCCGTTCTATGAGGCCCTGTTCTCGTCGTGGAGTGAGCGCGTGGTGGACACGTCCGCCGGGACGCTTGGTGCTTGCGCCGAGCGAGAGAACACGGACACCCCGTGCGAGACCGTCGGCGTGCTGCGGCAACTCACCCTGGGCGCGGGCCTGGAGTACTGGTACAACGACCTTCTCGCGCTGCGCGGCGGCTACTTCTACGAGGACCCCGCCAACGGCAACCGCGAGTTCCTGACCTTCGGGGCGGGCATCCGCTACAACGTGATCGGGTTCGACCTCTCGTACATCTATGCGCTGGAGGAGAACTCGCCGCTGGCGGACCAGCTTCGGTTCTCGGTCCTGCTCAACGTGCCACGATAGGGAGTTCCGGGTTGAGGGTTCTGAGTTCCGGGTTTGTGCTCCTCGTCGCGCGGGCAGTCCCCCCTGCCAGCGCGGCCCAAGGCACTCCCGATTCTCTCCGCCTCGGTACCGAGGCGGACGATGTGTCTGAAGCTGGTTCGGGGCCGATCGAGACGCTTGCCGCTTCGATTTGTCCGCTTCCTCCTGTGGAGTTGAAGGCCCTGCGGTCAGGATTTCCGACGGCCGGTCTTCCCCTGCGCATCCAGGGATGTGTGACGTACTCCGTCGATGGGGTCATGGTCGCTTGTCCATGTTGCCCACTTGCTCCCGTTGAGGACACCCCATTCGAGAGCGAGCGTACAAGGAACGGGATTACGATCTCGACACTCCTCTACCCGAAACCGGAGCCCGCAGTGGAATGAGGAGGAGTTTGCACCTAGTCCTCACTTTCGGCGCGCTTGCAATGGCCGCTGCTACCAGCACTGCGCAGGAGGCCGATTCTCTCCGCCTCGGTACCGAGGCGGGAGAAGTAGCGGAGGTCGCAGAGCAGGTTGCTCCTCTCCCCTACGTGTGGCCGAGGAGAACCGCTTTGGATGACCTGCCATTGAAGGGCATCCAATCTGTTGCAGCGGGACACGGGCACTGGGTGGGCTATGACAGCGGCACCGGGGTCATCTGCACTGGCGAATTGTGCGGGCTTGGGTACTTCTCACCCCACTTGACGGCCCACACACCCGAGGCGACGAAGCGTGGCATCACAGCCCACGCGGTCGGGTACCCGGAACCTGAGCCCGCGACGGAATGAAACCGTTACTCCTCGCACTGCTCTCTCTCGCCCCCTTCGGTGCGTCGGCACAAGACTCGACGGCGACCGACGCACGCCCATCCTGGCTGGAGCAGATGGGCGACCAGATGACCCCGCGCCCGATGCGCTGGCGCGCCGCTACGATCGACCTCCCGTACGTTCGCATCACGCGGCACGTCGGTGAGCCCGTCGACGTGTGGTACACGCCGCTACTCTCCATCCCGCCCCAGGTCCGGCGCGCGCGAGAGGACGAGGGGTAGAACAACAGCGGATCACCGAGGCGGTGGTCAGCTAGACGGGGAGCGCCCCCGTCTCCGACAGGTTTCCGAAGCGAGCGGATATGGGAAACCACCTCGGCACCGAGGCGGGACAAACCGGAACTTTTCAGGCCGCCTCGGTCCAACCCCTCTCGCATCCCGTTCGTCGTGGAGCCTCGCCGCAATCTCATCTCGCGCAAGAAGCCGATCTACCCCATCGGCGACTACCTCGCGGAGTACCTGGGGGCGTACGGGCGGCTGGCCGACGGGGGCGTCCGCTACGACGACCTCGCGCGGTACGCGGGCCAGACCCCGCTCTACGACGAGACGGGCGGAGACACCCTCTGGAGCACGGTCTACTTCGGCCCGAGCGAGCAGGTCGAAATCCACGACGCTCTCCGCGAGACGTACGCCCTGCTCAAGTCGGACGGCGACCTGAGCACCGTGGAGCACCTCTACATCGACCGGGTGGACCTCTGCCTCTACGGCAACACGCTCCCGTTCCGCGTGCGGATCGTCAACCGGCTGAACGAGAACTTCGACTACTTCTACGTCAAGCGTGCGGATGCCAACCGCGTGTACGGCCTGGAGTTGGAGCACGTCCTCTCGCCCAACCGGATCAACTTCTTCGCGAGGGTCGGCGGACCCGAGGTACGAGACCAAACCCTCGTGGAGGAGCACGTCGTCGGTCTTCCTGGGGATGCGTTCATTCGCGAGTCGCTCCCGCAGAACCGCTTCGACCAAGTCCGCCTCGCAAAGGAGTTCGTCAAGTTCAACGAGCGGTGCTTCGTCCGCCTCCTCGGTGACATGCACGCAGGGAACTGGGTCGTGGACGTGACACCGGACTTCGAGAAGCTGCACTACCGCATGCGGCCCATCGACTTCGACCAGCAGAGCCACCACGCGACTAAGCGAGTCTACCTGCCACAGTTCTTCCCGCAGAACAACGCCGTCATCCGGTTCGGCCTTCAGCACCTCACCGAGACGACGGTGGACCAGTACCAGCGTGAGGAGCGGGCGCTGATCGCAGGGCGTCTGCGTGTCTCTCGGGCTCGATACGAGGCCCTCACCGCCGTCATGCGCGAAGACCTGATCTCGGAACCAACCAACGTTCGCCAACTCGCCGAGGCCCTCGCCCGGCACTACCGAGACGATTCGTTTCGCCACGACCAGACGATGGGCGAGGTGGTCTACCGCTCGCTGGAACTGCTCCAGGCCCGCGCCGAGCCTGCGAGCCTGCGCCTCCTCTCCGGCGCGACGGCCCCGGACGTGGCCTCCGACGTGCAGCGCTGACCTCCCGCCTCGGTACCGAGGCGGGAGAACCACGAGGAATCAGCGGATGAGGGTCAGCGGGCGGGTTCGTCTCGTGCCGTTCTCTTCGAGCACCACGAGGTACATCCCACTGGCAACACGCCCTCCCGAAGTCGAACGGCCGTCCCACTCCACGGCGTGAAGACCGGTGGCTCGGACATCACCGTCCACAAGACGCGCGACCTCCCGCCCGAGCACGTCGAGTACGCGGACTGTCACACGTGAGGGGGTGGTCAGGGAGAACGCGATCTCCGTCTGACCCGAGGACGGGTTGGGGCGCGGGGGCAGCAACGACGCGGCAATGCCCGGCGCGGACTCCGTCTGGACAGCGCGACCATCGACCACCACAGCGTTCGTGGGGTCGCTCTCGATCGAGTTCGCGCTGACCGCCGTCACTACGTACGTCCACGGCGACGCGGCCATCGCTGGCCGGTCGGTAAAGGTGGTGGCGCCCGTGACCTCGATGAGATGCTCCGCCTCGGCGAGAGCATCAGGGAACGTGGGGGCCTCGGGCGACGGGATCCTGTACACAGCGTACCGCCGGGTCTCGGCCCCGTCCCCATCCGACGGAGGCGACCACGTCAGCGTGAGTTCCTCGCCCTCCCACGTGTGCGAGAGAGTCCCCGGCGTACCTGGCGCCTCCTGACTCTTCCACGCCATCGGCGGGGTCAGCGCCGCACGACGATTGAGATCGCTGCTGAGCGAGTCTGCGAGCCCGAGGCCACGCGAGAGGATGCCATCGTACACACGGAACAAGATGGTGCCTTCGATTCCCCCTCGGGTTCGGGTGTAGCGAATCTGAGCGGGTACCTCGTTCGCGTCGTACCCGTCCTCCCCAATGCGATACGCGCCGAGCCCTGGGTACAAATGGCGTGTGTTCCGCACGGACTCCCACCACGGAGCCAGCGTCGTAAAGCGCTGCTGATTAAACCGATCCGGCGTGCCGTCTCCATTGGTATCGATGGCCCGCTGCGAGGACCAGTACAACTGAGGGGCGATGTAATCGATGGTCTCGGCATCAAGCCACGCTGTCGCATCCGCATAGATCACGCTGAAAGCATCAAGCCCCGACGTACCAGAGGGCACCCCGTTTTTCCAAATCCCGAACGGGCTAATCCCATACTTCAATGAGGGATCCACTGCCAGCAGACTGTCCTGGACCTG
>JBCCPW010000392.1:0-3960 GCA_039024735.1 Bacteroidota bacterium | reverse complement strand
TGATCGGGTGGGGGCTCACCCACGGGGAGCGACTCGGGCTCGGGCCTGGCTTCGGTGCGGTCCTCGCGATGGGCGGCCTTGTGGTTCTCGTGGCACCGGGTGTGGAGGCCCCTCCGATGGGCGCCGCGCTGCTGATGGCACTCTCCGGCGCTGCCTGGGGTGCCTACTCGTTGCGGGGACGCGGAGCGACCGATCCCGTTGCGATCTCCGCTGGCAACTTCTGGCGCGCAGCCCTCCTCGGCCTCACTCTCTCGATGGGTGCTCTCGCGTGGCCGGATCTCGGCATCCAGGCGGACGCGGCAGGGCTTGGCTACGCGGTCGCCTCGGGCTCGGTGACATCGGGACTGGGGTACGTGCTCTGGTACCGCGTCCTCCCGCATCTGCGGGCTGCCAGCGCGGCGACGGTCCAGCTCAGCGTGCCCGTGCTGGCGGCGCTCGGCGGGGTCGCGTTCGTGGGAGAGGCCCTTACGGCCCGTCTCGTGCTGGCGACGGCCGTGACGCTCGGCGGGATCGCATTGGTCGTGCGCGGACGGTGATCCTCTCCGCCTCGGTGCCTCACAGGCGCACCGAGGCGGAGAAACTCAGTCGGTCGGCGCGGTCCAGGCCGCCGTCGCGTCGGCAACGTAGGTGGCGATGGCATCCGCGGGGATGCGGTCCTGCTCCATCGTGTCGCGCGAACGGATGGTCACCGTGCCGTCCTCCAGCGTCTGGCCGTCCACGGTCACGCCAAACGGCGTCCCGATCTCATCCTGGCGGCGGTAGCGGCGGCCGACGGCGCCCTTCTCGTCGTAGAAGACGTTGAGCCCGCCTCGGAGATCGGCCGCGATGGCCTGGGCGCGCTCCGGCATCCCGTCCTTCCGCACGAGGGGAAAGACGGCCACCTGATACGGCGCGATGGCGGGGTGGAACCGGAGGACTGAGCGCTTCTCCGTCTTGCCCTCCTTCGCGGTGGGCACCTCCTCCTCGTGGAAGGCGTCGCAGAGGAGCATCAGGATGGTCCGGTCCAGACCAACCGACGTTTCCACGACGTACGGGATGTAGCGCTCTTGTGTGCGCGGGTCGAAGTACTCCTGCTTCTTGCCGCTGAACTCCTGGTGGCGGGCGAGGTCGTAGTCCGTGCGGCTGTGGATCCCCTCGATCTCCTGCCACCCGAAGGGGTACTGGTACTGCACGTCCTTGGCAGCGTCGGCGTAGTGGGCCAGCTTCTCGTGATCGTGCCAGCGGAGACGGCTCTCGCGGACGCCGTTCCACTTGTGCCAGTTCATGCGCTTCTCGGCCCAGGCCTCGTAGTGCTCCATCTGCGAGCCGGGCTGCACGAAGTACTGCATCTCCATCTGCTCGAACTCGCGCATGCGGAAGATGAACTGCCGCGCGACGACCTCGTTGCGGAACGCCTTGCCGATCTGCGCGATGCCGAACGGCACCTGCTGCCGCGCCGTCTGCTGCACGTTGCCGAAGTGGACAAAGATGCCTTGCGCCGTCTCGGGCCGGAGGTAGATCGCATCCCCGTCCACTGCGCCGACCTTGGTCTCGAACATGAGGTTGAACTGGCGCACATCGGTCCAGTCGAACGCGCCGGACTCGGGGGCGCGGATCTCCTCAGCCATGATGACCTCGTAGAGCGCTGTGCTCGGGTCCTCGGCGTTGAGCGCCGCGACGAGCAGGCCGTGGACACGCTCCGCCTCGGTGATCTTCTTTTTCTTCTCCAGCTTGGCGATGTGGCCCTCAATGAGTTGGTCCGCGCGGTAGCGCTTCTTCGACTGCTTGTCGTCGATCATCGGGTCGTTGAAGGCGTCCACGTGGCCGCTCGCCTGCCAGACCGTCGGGTGCATGAGGATGGCAGCGTCCAGCCCAACCACGTCGTCGTGCTCGTAGACCATCGCGCGCCACCAGCGCTCGCGGACATTCCGCTTCAGTTCCACACCGAGGGGGCCGTAGTCGTAGACGGCGCCGAGGCCGCCGTAGATCTCGGACGAGGGGAAGAGGAATCCGCGCCGCTTGGCGAGGGAGGTGATGGTGTCGAGCGTGGCGGCCATTGAAGGGCGAGGATCGGGGCGCCCAAGATCGCGCGGGGCCGTTGTTCGGATGCGAACGCGATGGGAAACCGGCCGGAGGGTAGACGAGCGAGCGCCCGTCTCGGGAACCGCGGCCAGTCACCGAGGCGGTACCCGAGCGCCTCGTCGAAAGAGAACCAGGGCAAAGGACGTGCTCTGGTTCCACGCTTTGCCGAGGGTATGTTTGCGTTCACCTTTTCCACGCACATGCTTCGCCTCGCAGCTCTCGTCGGCTTTGTTCTCGTTCTCTCCAGCTGTGACACCGCTGAAGAGCCTCCTCCCCAGGCCACCCAGTTCATCCGTGGCACGTACATCGCTTCCTGGACCCTCAACGAGACGACCGACCGGGAGCGGATCGCCTTCGAGCATGATCTGCTCGTGCGGATGCAGGAAACCGAGGGGGTCGTGGAAGACTTTCCGGGCAGCGCTGGCTCGATGGAAGTGGTTCGCTCGGTCACGAGCCGCCAGACGGGTACGGTGGTCAACCGCCGGTTCCTCGGCGCCGATGTGGAAACCGTGAGCGGCACGTACAACCGCGACACGCGTGCCTTTGACCTACGCATCCAGGGCATCCGGGGGAGTTACGTGTTCGATGTCACGTTCGTAGGGGCCGCGAATCTCACCTACACCCAGCTGACAGGGCTCATGCAGGGACGGCTCTATCACACCTCCTTCCCGAACGACCCGAGTGGCACAGTCGAGATCGATCAGCAGGTGACGCTCCAGAAGCAGTAGACCACCAAGGAAAGCGGCGCACGCCGTTCGGTCTCGTCGTTGCCTCCTGCGGCCTCCTGTGGAGCGCCCGCCTCGGTGCTCTCGCTCTCAGATCAGAGCCACACCGAGGCGGACCGGATCGGTCACCGCACCACCGTCAGACGCCGCGTCTCGTAGCGGTCGCCCGCGCTCAGGCGGACCACGTACACCCCGCTCGCGAGATACCGAGCGTCCAACGTTGCTGTGTGTGTGCCCGCAGGCGTCACTGCGTCTCGGAGCACGGCCACCTCACGGCCGAGGAGATCGTACACCGCGAGGCGGACCGGGCCGGACTCACCGAGGCGGAACGGGACGGTCGTGCGCCCACGGGTCGGGTTGGGATAGCTCGCGCCGAGGTCCACTACGACCACCTCAGGAACCGGCGCGTCGTCGTTCGAGACCGGCGGGGCGCCGAAGAACGCCTGGCGCGTGTCCGTGCGGATCGTGACCGTGCCGCCCTCCGTCGTGCGCTGGACGGTCGGGAGGTCCACCTCGGTGTCGTTTACGAAGACGCGGCCGGGGGCGGCGTCCGGCGCAGCGAAGAGCACAGGTTGATTGTCCGAAGCTCCCCGGTCGGTGTCTGCCCATCCGGTCGCCGCGTGCTCATCCACGAGGGCGGAGAACCACGCGTAACGGAAGGCGTCGCCGGAGTATGTCTCGCCGGTGGCGAGAGAGAACACCCGCACGTCGGTCCCCTCCAGCACATCCGCGAGGGCGTCCGCCTCGGTGCGCCAGTCGGCGGCACTCGCGAAGGCGCCGTCGCGCACCTGGTAGCCCTCCACGAGAATGGCGTCGCCCACACCGAGGCGAGACTGCTGAGCGGAGAACCGGCCGCAGGGCTGATCCGCCATCTCGATCACCTCCTCGGGCGTGAGCCCGGTTAGGACGACCCGCCGATCAAAGGTGGCACGCACGATGCCGATGGCCTCGCACCGCCTCGCGCGGTCCACGCCGAACCGAGCGCCTGCGTTCGCAAGGACGACACCCGTCGCATCGGCGTAGCCCTCGCCCACCCAGTAGAGGACGCGGTAGATGACGGCCGTGTTGGGCCCCTCGGTGGGCCCGTTCCCGCCGATCGGGAGGTTGGCCGTCGTGACGCCGAGATCAATGGTGCCATACACCTTCGTTCCGCTCGCCGTCAGCCCCCGGACGA
>JBCCPW010000391.1:0-3979 GCA_039024735.1 Bacteroidota bacterium | reverse complement strand
CGGTCCGGGTGCGAGTAGTAGAGCTGCATGCCCCACGCCGAGCACGCGTGGTTGAGCGTGCGGGCGTAGATGTGCGTCATCGGCAGGAACGTCAGCACGACCTCCTCCTGATGGCCGAGCAGCGCGATCCCGTTGATGGCAGAGTAGACGTTGGAGGAGATGTTCTCGTGGGAGAGCATCACGCCCTTCGGCTGGCCCGTGGTGCCGGAGGTGTAGATGATCGTCGCGAGGTCCTTCGCGTCAATCTCTTCTCGCATGGCGTTTGGGTCGCCCTCGCTCTCGCGCCCGACGGCACGCAACTCCTCGAAGGTGTGGAACGTGACCCCGTCGGGAAGCACCACGTCACCGCGTTCGCCTTCGGCGAGGACGACCGTCTTCACCTCGGGGCAGTCGCCGATCCAGGCCGCAGCACCGGCGAGCATCTCCGGATTGGAGACCACAAGCGCCTTCGATTCGCTGTGCGTGGTGCAGAAGACGAGGTTCTCGCGCGCGTACGTGGTGTACAGCGGGACGTTGACGAGTCCCGCGATCAGCGTCCCGAAGTCGAACGCCTGGAAGTAGAGGTCGCTGTTCATGAAGAACGCGACCTTGTCGCCCCGCTCCAGTCCGAGCGCGCGCATCCCGACGGCGATCTCGTTGGCCCAGGTCTGAAGCTCTGCGTTCGACACCGACCGCCAGCCCGTCCCGGGGTCGCCCGCGGGATTGTTGAAGGCCTTGGGATTGGGATGCTTCTGGACGGCGTCGTCCAGGAGGGAGGGGAGGGTGCGGCCGAGGACGAGCTGGCCTTTGGAGGTCGCGGGGGCGGAGTGGATCTGCATGGGACGGGCAGAGGGGAGGCGGGAGAAGTCCAACGAACGAAACCGCTTCCAGAGAAGGTCCCGGCGTTGAGCGGTCTCGGTTCGTCTCCTCAGACAACCCACAGATTCGCGTCTCCCGCCTCGGTCCGTGTCGTCACCGAGGCGGAAGACCAGGACCGCTACCGTCGGAAGGCGCGAACGGCTCGCGCGACGGCGGCCTTTGTGAACTCGTCGTCGTCCAGACGCACGTCGATGCGTTGGGCGAGGCGGAGCGAGACGAGTCCGTGCAGCGCGGTCCAGAGGACGCGTGCGGCCACCTCGGCCGTCGGCGTGGCATCGAGGACGCCCGCCTCGGCGCCTGCTTGGAGGATGTCCTCGAAGAGGTCCAGATTGCGCCGTGCGCGGCGGTAGTCCTCCGCCGGGAAGCGCTCCATCCGCTTCGGGTGGAGCTGGAACATGACCTCATACTGCTCGCGGTGTCGCAGGCCGAACGCGACGTACGCTCGGCTCAACGCTTCCAGCCGGGTGATGGGGTCACCGCCCGGGTCTCCCGCCTGCAGCGCCTCGAAGAGGTGGTCCATGCCCTCGGCGATGAGCGCGTGGACGAGCGCGTCCTTGCCGTCGAAGTGGAGGTAGATGCTCGTCGGGCTGCAGCGGACCACCGCCGCGATCTTCCGCATCGAGAGGTTCGCGTAGCCATCGGCGACGAGGAGATGGCGCGTGGCGTCGAGGATGGCGAGGCGGAGGTCGGCGCCGGTCGCGGCGCGGACGGTCGGGGTCTCGGGCATGGGCGCGAAGGTAGCGACACGGCGCCCGTGCCCCGAGCGACCGCCTCGGTGCGGGTGGTTTACCCGAATGAGGGGTCTGCGGAGGTCGTGCCGTGCGCCTCTGGTCAGTTCATTGCCCCTCGTTCCGCGGGAACGACGGACGACTGACCACGGACCATGGGAACGGCTGTCGTCTGTTCTCTCCCGCATCGAGGTCACAGCGGTCCTCCAACCCGGCTCTAAAACACCGCGCTCTGGCCCCACTTCAGCTTGTCGCGGACCGTCGAGAAGTAGTCGTCGCCGGGGAGCGTGACCAGACGCACGGTGCCATCGGCGCGTCGGACGCGAATCGTGAGGTCATCCGCTTCCACCACGCGAGAGCGGCCGTCGATGGCGAGGACGTACGGGTGGTCCCGAGTAGTGACGCAGATCTCCAGCTCGCAGGAGGCGGGCAGCACGATGGGTCGCGCGGTGAGCGTGTGCGGCGCGATGGGCGCGAGCACCACGGCATCGGCCTGGGGCGTCACGATAGGGCCGCCGACCGAGAGGGCGTAGGCCGTCGAACCAGTGGGCGTCGCCGCGATGAGCCCATCCGCCCAGTACGTGTTGAGGAAGACGCCGTCCGCGTTGGCGTCCACCGCGATCATGCTCGCCGTGCCGGACTTGTCCACCACGAGATCGTTGAGCGCCCACGGATACAGGTCATCCAACTCGTCGGCCCCGCCCTCTACGTTGACCGAGAGGGCGAGCCTCGTCTCCACCCCCGTCTCGCCCGCCTCGATGCGTTCGATGGCCTGGATCACCTCGCCCACCTCGACTCGCGCCAGGAAGCCCAGCCGCCCCACATTGACACCGAGGATGGGCGGACCGTCCAATCCGGCCGCGTGCGCGCTGCGAAGGAACGTGCCGTCTCCGCCGAAGGACAACAGCACGTCGGACTGAGTGGCGACCGAGTCCGAGGTGTGGGCGGCGCAGAAGCTCGCGTCCACGAGGTCGCGGTCCAGAAGGCCGTCCGCGATCTCTCGCGTCAAGCAGGAGTCGCAATTGTGGCCGTCGAGCCATCGGACGACCTCGGCGACGGGGTGCCAGATGCCATCCTTGGTGGTGTTGCCGGTGATGCCGTACGTCAAGGCGCGAAGAGTCAGAGAGGGGAGGAGGGCGGAGAGGCGCGTTTGGTTCCCGAGTAGGGGGGTGTAAGAAGTGAGGCGTGGAACTGAAACAAATGGAAGCTCAGCGTAGGGCTCAGTAGCGTCGATTTGGCTGAAGTGCTGGGCTAGAAAAACAGTGGTGAGGTGTGCTCAAAGCCGGTCAGCCTCTTCGATCACAGCTGGCCTCGAAGTCGAACGTAACACTCCAACGTGGCGCGCACGTCGGCCTCACAGTACGCGGCTACGTCCTCGATGCGACCGCCTGCGACTGCCTCAGCGACGATGCCGCCGTGCATCTCGCCCTTCGGACTGGTGACGCCGAGCAGATCGCAGAGATCATCGAGGCCGGAACGGCAGTCGAACACTCGCGAGAGATCGCAGTGCGGCTCGTGACGGAAGGGGTAGCGGTCGAGAATGTCGCGGCGGCTGGGGACGATGCCGTGGGCGGCACTGCGAACGCGGAGCCAGTCGGCATCGAACCGCTTGCCGTTGTAGGTCACCCACAGCGCAGGCCCGACCTTGGCGATGTCCGCCCAGAACTGGGAGAGGAGCCCGCTCTCGTGGCCTCGGAGATGAGCGGTGTAGCTCTTCGGCTCGGCGGGCTGATCGCCTGCCCCGAGGCGGACGCAGCTGATGCAGCAGATCCACCCGAGCATGGGATGCAGGCTGCGGACCTTCCGGCTGAGATCGTCGCGGTCGGCCTCGGGTGTGCGGCGGGCCTCGTCGTTGAGCATCAGATCGTGCCGACGCTGCTGGCGGTACGAGAACGAATCGAGCGGCTGGGGAACGGTCTCGATGTCCCACGCGATGATGCGTCTACTCATCGTCCGGTGGGCTGTCGAGGATGACCACGTCCCCCTCGGAGTCGCCGAAGGTGATGGCGATCACTTCCTCGATGGACTCGTCGCCCATGCCCTGAGCGGCAAGAGCCTCGCGCCACTCGTCGCG
Organism: Bacteroidota bacterium; assembly: GCA_039024735.1. Classification (GTDB taxonomy): domain Bacteria; phylum Bacteroidota; class Rhodothermia; order Rhodothermales; family Rubricoccaceae; genus Rubricoccus. Next base: position 319 of record JBCCPW010000391.1, on the reverse strand, counting down.
CGTCATTCCGTCTACGGTATCCATTGGAGGTCTCGAAAAATGCTGTCTATGACGTCGGCGATGGGCTCGAAGTCGTCGTCTGACCACTGCTTGAGCGGATGGTCGGAACGTAGACCTGCGATCTGGGAGCGCATCGTGGGGTCCCCTGAGCGCTGTGCGATGTACTGGGCATAGCTGCGTGCCCAGAGTTCCCACGGCTCCAGGAGGTAATCGGCGTAGCTCTGGGGGAGCAACGGAATCGAGGCGGGGCGGTCCCCGTCGGCTACGAGCCGGAGATCGCGATAGGCATCAGAGGCCGTCACGGCATCCCACCACTGCT
>JBCCPW010000390.1:0-4021 GCA_039024735.1 Bacteroidota bacterium | reverse complement strand
GAGTTGCCGCTTGCTTCCGACCCCCACGATGTCCTCGTAGCGAACCGCGCGAGGCGTTTGCAGGTCGTTGTTCTGGAAGACGAACCGGTCGGAGAGAAAGAGCGCTCCGTCTTTGGCAGACCCGAGGCGGGTGGCGTCGTAGAGCGCGAGCACGTCGGCCTCGCGAACGTCCCGAGCATAGTCGGCCAGGGCGGCGCGCAGCTTCCCCGGCGGAATGTCCGGCGCGACGAACAGCCCGAGATCGGGCGCGTGGGGCAGGTACTCGCGGAGGAGGGACGTCATCCCGGAACTGGGGAATGGGGACCGGAAGATCGTGCCGTCTCCCGCCTCGGGACCGAGGCGGGTCCACCGAGGCGGGCCTTGCGGTCGTTCGCAGGCGAGCCCGCTACCGCATCGCGCTGAGAACGGCGCCCGCGTCGAAGTACCCCTGCGCCGCATCGATCAGGCTCCCGGGGACGACGCCAAGGATGAGCAGGAGGGCAGCACACACAGCCAGCACGGCGACGGTGGATCGCGCGACGGTGACCGAGGCTCGGGCAGCGGCGGGCGCGTCCGTCTCGGGCTTCATCCACAGCACGACCAGGATCCGCAAGTAGTAGTACGCGGAGACCACCGAGGCGAGCACCCCGATGATGGCGAGCCACGTCAGGCCCGCGTCCACGGCCGCCGCGAAGACGAGGTACTTCCCGATGAAGCCCGCCAGCGGCGGGAAGCCGGTCAGCGCGAAGAGGAACACTCCCATCGTGACTCCGAGGACCGGGTGCCGGTAGCCCGCACCCGAGAGGCTGTCCACGTTCTGCACCATGCCTTGCTCGTTGTCCCATTCCAGCGCCGCCAGAACCCCGAAGGCGCCGATGTTCATGATGGTGTAGGCAAGCAGGTAGAACAGCGCACCGCCGTACCCCTCGCCGGTCCCGGCCGCGAGCCCAGCGAGGATGTACCCCGCGTGTGCGATGGACGAGTAGGCCAGCATCCGCTTGATGTTGGTCTGCACCAGCGCGATCACGTTACCCACCACCATCGTGAGAGCTGCCACGGCCGCGAGCGTGATCTGGACCTCCATCGCGAGGACATCCGGCGGGAGCGCTCTCGCCAGAACCACCACCAGCGCCGCGAACGCCGCCGCCTTGCTCGCCGTGCTCATGAAGCCCGTCAGGGTCGTCGGGGCGCCCTGGTAGACATCGGGCGTCCACATGTGGAAGGGAACGGCGCTGACCTTGAACAGGAACCCGATCAGCAACAGCCCGACGCCCCCCGCGAAGATCCACGTCCGCTCCGTCTCGGCGAGTCCCGCCGCCATCTCCGAGAAGAGCATCGTGCCCGTCGCGCCGTAGAGCAGCGCGATGCCATAGAGGAAGAAGCCCGTCGAGAACGCACCGAGGAGGAAGTACTTGAGTGCGCTCTCGTTCGCCCCACGCTCCTCGCGCACCAAGCCCGTGAGGACGTAGAGGCAGACCGACATCGTCTCCAGGCCCACGAACAGGGTGATCAGGCTCCCGGCGCTCGCGAGGGTCATCATGCCCACTGTCGCGAACAGGAGCAGACCGTGGACTTCGCCGTAGTGGTGACCGATCCGTTTGAGGTACGGCACGGAGAGAATCACCGACCCGATGGCGCCCAGGAGAATGACCATGTTCGCAAACGCGGCCCCTCCCCCGCTGATCGTCTGCCCGGCAAAAACAGCCGTCGCGGGATCAAACATCTTGAGGCCTTCGAGGGCGAACGCCGCCGCGAGCCCCACACCCGTGAGCACGGGGACCGTTGGGCTGTCGTTTCGGAAGGCGTCCAGGAGGATGACCGCGATGCCGACGAATGCCACCAGCAAGATGGGCAGCACATGCGCGGTGTCGGTAAGTAGAGAGTCGTACATCGGTCGGGGTGGGCCGCGAGGCCACCGAGGCGGGCCGCCTCGGTGGATGCGCGGGAAAGGTCAGCCGTCGGCCAGCGCGTTGAGGCGGCGGGCGAGTTCGAGGTCGGTCTCGGTCACGCGGTTGCCCGCGTCGTGGGTCGTCAGCGCTATGGCGACGCGGTCGTAGACGTTGAAGAGTTCGGGGTGGTGGTCCATCGCCTCGGCCTCGAAGCCGACGCGGACGATGAAGCCCATCGCGGTGCGGAAGTTGGAGAACCGGAACTCCCGCGTGATCCTGTTGCCGACCGGCGTGTCCTGCACGCTCCATCCCTCGGGAAGGGCCGCGTGGATCTGATTGTCAGGGAGTGCGTCGCGAGAAGGCACGGGGGCGGGGGTCGAGTCGCTCCGCCTCGGTGTCTCAACAGAGACCCACCGAGGCGGAATGGCTTATCCGATGGGCGTGGGCAGCACGAAGCCGCTGAAGAAGACCAACCAGACGATGATGTAGATCGGGACCAGGATCGGGATGGAGTACTTCACCATGTAGCCCACGAACGACGGCGTCTCTACACCCGAGGACTCGGCGATGGCCTTGACCATGAAGTTGGGGCCGTTGCCGATGTACGTCAGCGCGCCCCAGAACACCGAGGCGACCGAGATGGCGAGGAGGTAGAACCCGGTCTCGGCGTCTGCCGTGGCGAACTGGTTGACCATCTCCGGCACGTTCACGTCCATCCCGAACTTGCCCATCGCGGCACTCAGGAAGCTGACGTACGTGGGGGCGTTGTCCAGCACGCCGGAGAGCACGCCGGTCCCGTAGTAGAAGGCCGTCACGCCCAGCGCGTCCGCGTTTTCCGCCGCGAAGGCGCCGATGAGCGTCAGCGCGGGCTGCATTGTGAGGAAGATCCCGATAAACAGGAAGCCGACCTCCTTGATGGGCTCGAAGTTGAAGTCGTTGCCCTTCAGGATGGCCTTGTCGGCCGTCTTGTAGGCCAGCACGGCAACCGAGAGCATGATGATCTCACGGATGCCGAAGGGCAGGTGGAAGGTGTGGACGAGGTCGAAGACCGTGTCCTTCATCGCCGGGATGACCTTCGGGTCCAGGAAGACCGCCGCGATGACGACCGCGAGCCACGCGAAGCCCACCGTGCCCTCGATCTGGAGCTTCTTCGGGTTCGGGCCTTTGTGTGTCAGTTCCACGTTCGCCTCGCCTCGCGTGTGGATGCCGTCCACGTCGCGCACGTTCGGGGCCTCCGGCACCCTGCCAGTGCCCGGAAGATTGCCCGGCTCCACGTCCTGCCCAGCGCTCTCCGCGGCGCCCCGCACGCTGACCGCCTTGTTGCGGCTGTCGATGACGTAGAAGACCGCCGCGAGGAGCAAAATCGTCGGCAACCAGATGTACCAGACCTGCGTGACGGTCCAGAAGAACGGCACGCCGCGAAGGAAGCCGAGGAAGAGCGGCGGGTCGCCGATGGGCGTCAGCGCACCGCCCACGTTCGAGACAATGAAGATGAAGAAGATGATGTGGTACGCCTTCAACCGCCCGGCGTTGAGCCGCATGTACGGCCGAATGAGCAGCATCGACGCGCCTGTCGTCCCGATGAAGTTGCTCAGCACTGCGCCGATGAGCAGCAGGACCGAGTTGGCCCGAGGCGTGCCCGCGAAGTCGGTCTTGATGAGGATGCACCCACTGGCGACGTAGAGCGACCCGAGCAACGCGATGAAAGCGAAGTACTCCTCCGCCGCATGCAGGATGGGCAACCAGTCGCCCATCACAGCGATGTAGTACAGCCCCGTGAGCGCACCGAGCGCGACGGCAACCTTGGGGTAGTGGTGGTGCCAGAAGTGAGCGTAGAAGAGCGGCCCCGTCGCGATCATGAGCAGGAGCACCGCGAACGGAATGACGAGCCAGACAGGTGGCAGCGCGTGTCCGTGACCGCCGCCATGATCGTCCCCGTGCGCCTCGTCGGCATGGGCATCGTCCCCTCCGTGGGCCGCGTCAGCCGCGTGGCTGTCATCGTCGGCGTGGACCTCCTCACCCGAGGGACTATCGCCCGCCTCGGTGGCCCCACCGTCCGTCTCTGGAGCCGCTTGGACCGCCTCGGTGAGGTCCGGGTCAGCCTCAAGATCCTGTGATGCGGCGCCCGAGGCGGGCAACGCGATCAGCGCGAG
>JBCCPW010000389.1:0-4027 GCA_039024735.1 Bacteroidota bacterium | reverse complement strand
GTGCGTTCGAGATCATGGACGAACTGACCGAGTTCCGCATCGCGGGCAACCCGGCCACGTGGTACATCCGCGCGCAGGAGGAGAACCGCTACGAGTACCTCTACGAGCAGATGCCGCTCTCGCGAACGCCCCACCTCGTGCACACGCCGCTCACGATGCAGTGGCCGGAGGGCGGCCCGGTCGTGTCCATCCACGAGGCGGCGTTGGTGGACTACGCCGGGATGTCGCTCCAGCGCGTGGGCCGCACGGCGCTCAAGGCGCACCTCACGCCGTGGAGCACCGGTGTGGCGGTCTACGCCGAGGCGCCGCATCGCTCGCCCTGGCGGATGGTCCTCATCGGTGACGCGCCGGGCGACCTCGTGACCAACTACACCATGCTCAACCTCAACGAGCCCAACGTCCTCGGCGACGTGAGTTGGGCCGAGCCCGGGACGTACATCGGGATCTGGTGGGCCATGCACCTCGGCGAGTGGACCTGGAGCCAGGGGCCGACCCACGGCGCTACCAACGAGAACACGCGCCGCTACATCGACTTCGCGGCGGAGCACGGCTTCGACGGCGTCCTCGTGGAGGGCTGGAACGTCGGCTGGGACGGCGACTGGACCGCCAACGGCGACGTGTTCAGCTTCACCGAGGCGTACCCGGACTTCGACCTCGACGGCCTGGCCGCGTACGCCCGCGAGCGCGGGACGCGGCTCATCGGGCACCACGAGACGAGCGGCAGCGCACCCAACTACGAGCCGCAGATGGACGCTGCCTACGCGCTCATGCACCGCCTCGGTGTGCGGTCCATCAAGACCGGCTACGTGGACTGGAGCATGAACTTCCCCCGGCGCGATGGCCCCGGGGTCGCCGACGGAGAAACGGTCTACGAGTGGAACTACGGCCAGTACATGGTCAACCACTACCAGCGCAGCGTGGAGGCCGCCGCCAAGCACCAGATCGCGCTCAACATCCACGAGGCCGTCAAGGACACCGGCCTCCGCCGGACCTACCCCAACCTGATGACCCGCGAGAGTGCGCGAGGCCAGGAGTACAACGCCTGGAGCGAAGGCAACGGCCCGGACCACGTCCCGACGCTCGTCTTCACGCGAATGCTCGCCGCCCCGATGGACTTCACGCCCGGCATCTTCAACCTCGACGGAACGGAGAGCCGCACGATCAACGTCCCGACCACCCTCGCCGGACAACTCGCGCTCTACGTCGTGCTCTACAGCCCGCTCCAGATGGCCGCCGACCTGCCGGAGAACTACGAGCCGCACCTCGACGCCTTCCAGTTCATCAAGGACGTACCGACGGACTGGGAGGACACCCGCGTGCTGGAGGCCCAGATCGGAGACTTCGTGACCATCGCGCGGCAGGACCGCCACTCCGACGACTGGTACCTCGGCGCCAAGACCGACGCCGACGCCCGCACGATGGACATCGCGCTGGACTTCCTGGACCCCGCCCGCACCTACACCGCCACGATCTACCGCGACGCCGCCGATGCCGACTGGCAGACCCGCGCGACGGCCTACGAGATCGAGACACGCACCGTGACCGCCTCGGGGCGCCTGTCGATCCCCCTCGCGCCGGGCGGAGGCCTCGCGGTCCGTTTCGAAGCGGAGTAGATCGGAGTCACGCGGCGACGCCCGCCTCGGTCGCTCCCCGGCAGCACCGAGGCGGGAACGGAAGAGACGCCCCGCGGGGCGTCGGTACGGAAGGCAGCCGGGTGTCCGTCTCGGTGCCGAGGCGGGAGAGATCACCCCACGTTGTTGAGAGGGCACCCGCGAGCGGTTCGCGCGTAAACGCTCCGATGAGCACGCCTCCGCCTGCGCCGCCCCCGTTCGAGAAGCTCGTTCTCGGGTTCGGAACGGCCATTGCAGCCTCGGCTTACCTCTACTGGACGTACGTCGGCGTGAGCGCGGGCGAGGGGTGGACCGGCGCGCCTGCCGCGCGGGCGCTCGTCGTGCTCGGCGCCTCGGCGCTGCTCGCGCTCGTCTTCCGGCTGGCGGTCTACGTCAACACGGAGCGGCCGTAGCGCGACAGATCCCGCGAGCGTTCGGAAGCCCTTCCAGGGTGCCGCTATCTTCCGTCTGAAACACCAGCCCACTCCTCCGATGGTCGACCCCACTGTCTCCGTCACCGACACCGCAGACGAGTTCGTCTCCGCCTACGAGAAGGCCCCCTCCGATGGCACCGAGATGGACCCCCGCTGCATCCCGCAAGAACTGGACGGCCCGCCCCCCATCGGCGACGCCATCGAATACCCGGACTACACCGATCAGGACCACGCCAACTGGCGGTTCCTCTTCGAGCGGCAGATGCAGATGCTGCCCGGCCGCGCGGGCGCCGCGTATCTCCGAGGCGTGGACACGCTCGGCATGACGCCGGACCGCATTCCCGCCCTCGCGGATCTCTCGCGCACCCTCCGGGAGACGACCGGGTGGGAAGTCGCGCGGATCCCCGGACTGCTTCACGAGCGGGACTTCTTCACGCTGCTCTCCAACCGCACCTTCCCGTCCACGGACTACATCCGCGGCGAGGACGAACTGGACTACACGCCCGCGCCGGACCTCTTCCACGACATCTTCGGCCACATGCCGATGCTGACGGAGCCGGACTTTGCGGACTTCTATCAACTCTTCGGCCAGGCGGCCCTCACGGCGGAGGGCGTGGACCGGCAGAGCCTGGAGCGCCTGCACTGGTTCACCGTCGAGTTCGGGCTGATCCGCGACCCGGAGGAGATCCGCATCTTCGGCGCGGGCGTCAACTCGTCCAAGGACGAGGTGCTCCACGCGCTCGACGGCGCCGAGCAGCGGCCGTTCTCCATTCAGGCCATCATCGATCAGGACTACGAGGTGTGGCACCTCCAGCCGATTCTGTTCGTAGCAGAATCGTTCGACCAACTCGTGACCGAGTTCCGGGCCTGGGCCGAGGGCCGGGGCCTGCTCTAGCAGCGGAGTCTCCCCGCCTCGGCACCGAGGCGGGGCCTCCGGCCGACCCGCGCCGAGGCGCTCCACTCGCGCGAGCGGGAACGCTGTCAGCCCGCATCGCGCAGAGAAAAACCGCGCAGCCCCAGGCTGGCACGTGGACGGATTGGGCAAAATGTCCGATACTACCCCGATACCGTCCCCCTCTCGATGCCGAGCCGCGAGCGTCTCATCGCCACCGTTCAGGGCCACGTTCAAGGCGTGGGGTACCGCGTGTACGTCCAGGAGATGGCGGACCGCCTCGGTATCCGCGGGAGTGCGAAGAACCTCAAGGACGGCACCGTGGAGGTGATCGGCGAAGGGCGCGTCTCGTCGCTGGATCAGTTCGAGGTCGCTCTGCGGGTCGGGTCGCCCGCCTCGACGGTCCGGCGCGTGGAGGCCCGGCGCGAGCCGCTCAACGGGCACCGCGTCCGCTCGTTCAAGATCGACTGGTAGCGCGGCGTCATCTCCTCTCTGGCGGCGCATGGTGCACCGAGGCGGAGACCCGACCGTCGACCACGGACAGCCGACCGCCGCTGCGCGTCTCCGATGCTCCGCACGCGCGGCAGGCCATCAGTGGTCGTTCGTGACGTGACGCGCCGTTCGCCACGACAGCACCCGGTGGGAGGTGGGGCCGGGTCCGCCTCGGTGCCGAGACGAACAAAGCAGGCGGATGTGTCACCGAGGCGGGCGTTACCCAGGAGAACGCCGCCCACCCATGGGGCCGACGGCCCCAGTACGCCACAGCGGTGGGCGGTGCTACCATTTCACGGCTCGGATGTCTGCATGTCGCTCCTCCCCCGCGTGACGGAGGCCACAGACCACGGACGGTAGACCACGGAACTCCACGTGGTCCGTCGTCTGCGGTCCGTCGTCCTCCTGCGGCACATCCTGACATCAGAGCGATCCGTATCGGGCGTCACCGCCCGAAGTCCACGGCGCGGCGCGCGACGGCCCGGACGATCCCCGGCGGCACCAGCCGCGTGCCGAAGGCCGCGAGCTTCGTGCTCAGGCCCGGCACCACGCGCGCCCGGTTCGCGGCCAGCCCCTGGAGCCCGGCGCGCGCCACCGCC
>JBCCPW010000388.1:0-4041 GCA_039024735.1 Bacteroidota bacterium | reverse complement strand
CCGCAGGACATCGAGTGGGCGCTGGACGCCGACGGCCTCTGGCTCCTCCAATCGCGCCCCATCACGACGCTGCCCACCGGCCGCCTGCGCGTGTGGGACAACGCCAACATCGCGGAGAGCTACGGCGGCGTCACCACGCCGCTCACGTTCTCCTTCGCGCGGCGCGCCTACGCGGCCGTCTATCGCTCGTTCTGCGAGCTGCTCGGCGTGCCGGAGACGCGCCTGAGCACCGAGGCGGAGGTGTTCGGTGAGATGCTCGGGCTGATCCGCGGGCGCGTCTACTACAACCTCGCGAGCTGGTACCGCGTCCTCACGATGCTGCCCGGCTACCGGCTGAACGCCCGGTTCATGGAGGGCATGATGGGCGTCCGCGACGGCATCCCGGACGAGATCCGGCCCGCGCCGTCCTCCGGCAGCCGGTGGCGCGATGCACTCTCACTCGCGGGCTCGGCGCTGGGGCTGGTCCGCGCGGCGCTCGGTCTGGGGCGCAGGCGACGGGCGTTCCTCGCGAGGCTCAACGAGGCCCTCGCGCCGGTCGATCTGGACGCGATGGACCTGGACGCCCTCGCGGCGCACTACCGCGACTTGGAATCGGCGCTCCTGAAGCGCTGGGACGCGCCCATCGTGAACGACTTCTTCGCGATGATCGCCTTCGGCATCGCGAAGGGGGTGGCCGAGAAGTGGTTGCCACCGGGCCTCTTCGGGCATCTCCTCAGCGGAGACGGCGACATCATCTCCGCCGAGCCCGCCCGCAGGATCCGCGCGATGGGCGCCGCCATCTCGGAGACCACCGCCGAGGCGCTCACGTCCGGCGACGAGGCCCGCCTCGGTGCAGCGATGACCGCCGACCCGGATCTCGCGAGGGACCTGGAGGACTACCTCGCGCAGTTCGGCGACCGCTGCCTCGAAGAACTCAAGCTGGAGTCGCCCACGCTCGCCGACGACCCCACGCCGCTCCACCACGCCATCGCCGCGGCGCGTCGCCTCCCGGCCACCCACGACCCGGCCGCCCTTCGCGCCGACGCCGAGCGCCAGATGGCCGAGGCGCTCCGGGGCCATCCGCTCCGTCGGCTTGTCTTCGGCCGCGCGCTCGGGCTCGCCCGCCGCCGCGTCCGCGACCGCGAGAACCTCCGCTTCGAGCGGACCCGCGTCTTCGGCCGCGCCCGCCGGATCGTCCTCGCGATGGGCGACCGCCTCACCGAGGCGGGCCACCTCAGAGCCCCGCGCGACGTGTTCTACCTGGAGATCGGCGAGCTTCTCGGCGCGGTGGACGGCACCGGCACCGCGCACGATCTCGCCTCGGTGGCGGACGCCCGCCGCCGCGAGTTCGACGCGTACCGAGACGGTGAGCCGCCGCCCGACCGCTTCTCCACGCGAGGAGCCGTCGCGACGAGTGCGCTGATTCCCGCCATCTCGCACGGCGCGATGGAATCGCTCGATGGCGATGTGCGGCAGGGACTTGGCTGCTGCGCAGGCGTCGTAGAAGGCCCGGTCAGGGTCGTGCGCGATCCTCGCGGCGTGACGTTGGAGCCGGGCACCGTGCTCGTGGCCGAGCGGACCGATCCCGGGTGGGTGCTGCTCTTCCCGATGTGCGCCGGGCTCGTCGTGGAGCGGGGGAGCCTGCTCTCACACTCGGCCATCGTGGCGCGCGAGATGGGCATCCCCGCCGCCGTCTCGGTCCCCGGTGCGACGGACTGGTTGCGCGACGGCGACCGCGTCCGCCTCGACGGCGCCACCGGCACGGTCACCCGCCTCGATGCGTGAGCGGGGTCCCTTCGAGACGCACGTGCGCGAGGCCATCGCACTCAACCTCGCACGGCGCCCGGGCTACGTGGCCCGAGGCGGAGCCCGGGCGTCGCTCGTCTCCCGTGTGCTCGTCGGGTCCGAGCGCGCGCTTCTGCCCATCGCGAGGCGCCTGGACCGCCGGGCTGCCGCGCTGGGGCAGACCGAGGCGCTCGCCTCGGTGCTGATGCCGATGCACGACGCGCCCCCTGCCGACCGCCCCGTGAGCACATCGGGCACTGCCCCCGTCGCCCGCCTCGGTGCGGCACTCGTGCCCCTCCTCGCGACGACGGATCGTGCGTTTCGGCGCCGGGACCACACGACGGCCTCCCGGCTGACGGCGACCCTTCTCGGCGACCTTCGGGAGCGCACCGAGGCGGATGACGTGTATCTCGCGATGGCGGTTCATCTCGCGGAGTCCGCGGCGCTCGGGGCCTCCCGCGCGCACCAGGCATCCGTGCTCGTGTCGTTCGTGCGATGGCACCTCCTCGGCCTCCCGCTGGCGCTCGTGCTGGACGCCCTCGCGGCGCCTCTCCACGCCCGAGGCGTCGGGATTCTCGTCAACGACCTGCCGCCCATCCCCGTGCCATGAGCGACGCCTCCATCGCCGACCGCGCCCGCTTCGACCGCCTCCGCTACGCGCAGGTGTGGGAAGACGCCGACGTTCTCTCGGATGCCCTCGATGTGCGCCCGGGCGGACGGGTCCTGTGCATCGCCTCGGCCGGGGACAACGCCCTCGCGCTCCTCACCCGCGATCCCGCCGAGGTGGTCGCGGTGGATCTCAGCGGGGCGCAACTGGCCGCGCTCGCGCTCCGCATCGCTGCGTTCCGGCGGTTGGACCACACCGAGGTGGTGGAGTTGATCGGCGCGAGGCCGAGCGAGCGGCGAGCGGCGCTTTACGCCCGCTGCCGGGACGATCTGGACACCGAGGCGCGCGCTTTCTGGGACGCCCGCCCCGACGAGGTGGCGCGAGGCATCGGGACGGGCGGCAAGTTCGAGCGCTACCTCGCGCTGTTCCGGCGGGTGGTGCTGCCGCTCACCCAGTCGCGCGGGGACGTGCAGACGCTCCTCGCGGGCGGCGGGACGCCCGAGAGCCGCCGCGCGTGGTACGATGCCCACTGGGACTCGTGGCGCTGGCGGGCCGTCTTCGGCGTGTTCGCGTCGCGGTTCGTGATGGGCCGTCTCGGGCGCGACCCGAGCTTTCTGGATCACGTCGAAGGCCCCGTCGCGGTGCAGATGCGGGCTCGGATCCGCACCGCCGTCACGGCGACGGACCCCGCCGAGAATCCGTACCTCCACTGGATCCTGACCGGCACGTACGGTCGCGCGCTCCCGCCGTATCTCCGCCCCGAGGCGTTCGAGACGATCCGGTCCCGCCTCGGTCGGATCACACCCGTGAAGGGCGCGCTGGAGACCGTCCTCGCGGAGTCTCCGCCTCGGTCGTTCGACGGGTTTGGCCTCTCTGACGTGTTCGAGTACGTGGACGAGCCGCACGCTGCCGACCTGCTCGAACGGATCGCGCGGGCCGGACGACCGGGGGCGCGGATCGCGTACTGGAACCTTCTCGCGCCCCGCTCACGCCCCCCCTCCCTCGCCGACCGCATCCGTCCACTCCCCAATCTCTCGGCCGCCCTCCACGCTCGCGACCGGGCGCCGTTCTACCGCGCGTTTGTGGTAGAGGAGGTGGTGTGAGGGATGGGGAAGACGGCCGAAAAAAAGTTCCCGATTGGCGAGCGTGAGCGTCGCTCGTCGGGCTGATTTGACCGCTGACCGCTGACCGCTGACCGCTGACCGCTGTGGCGCTCCTTCCGCCTCGGTGCCGAGGTGGGACCCCCGCGGCGGGACTACCGAGGCGGGACTACCAAGGCGGGGGGCACCGAGGCGAGAACGGTGGCGCGAGGCGAGCGGAACGGCTTGCTTCCCAGAACCCAGAACCCAGAACCCAGAACCCCTTCCACCTTGGCACCGAGGCGGAGCCAGCCGCGATCTTGCAGTTCCAAGCCTATCACCTGTGACCCCCATTCCCCTTCCGATCTCCCCGTTCGTAGGCGTCCTCCTCGTGATGGGCGCGCTGGGCGTGGCGCTCGCGGTCTTCCGCTGGCGTCAGGTCCAGGGGCGGCTGACCGACGAAGGGGCGCGGAAAGGTGTCCACATCACGATGGGCGCGCTGACGCTCACGTTCCCGTGGGTGTTCTCCGAGACGTGGCCGGTGCTGGTGCTGGCGGGACTGGCGCTCCTCGCGATGGGATTGCTCCGCGT
>JBCCPW010000387.1:0-4044 GCA_039024735.1 Bacteroidota bacterium | reverse complement strand
GCGCGATCCCGCCTCGGCGCTCACCGAGGCGGAGACAGCGATCTACACGGCCCTGACCGGGCGGGGGGTCGGGCGTGAGGAGGCCGCCGTGCTCGCCGCCGACGACGCGCTCCGGGCCGTCTTCGAGCCCGTCGCGGAGCGTGCAGGCGCCGAGGATGCGGGCAAGAACGTCGTGCACGATGTCCGCCGGGCGCTAGGCGACACACCGCTTTCGGAGAGCCAGGCGAGCCCAGAGAGCCTCGCGGAGGTCCTCGCGATGGTCACGTCCAACGCGTTGAGCCGCAATGCAGTCGGCGACGTGCTCTCCCACCTCGTCGCTCACGGCGGGAGCGCCACCGAGGCGGTCGAAACGCTCGGCCTTGGGGCCGTGTCGGACGACGCCATCGCGCAGGCCGTGGACGAGGCGCTGGCGGCCAACCCCGAGGAGGTGGAGCGCTTCCGCGCGGGCGAGCAGAAGCTGTTCGGCTTCTTCGTCGGCCAGACGATGCGGCGCGCCCCACGCGGGGCGGATCCGAAGGCGGTGCAGGCCGTGCTGCGCGACCGGCTCTCGTAGGGAACGGGCGCCTCCGCCTCGGTGCCGAGCGGGCAACCGTGGCGGGGACTCTCATCCCAGCGTCTCCGCCGCCCGCCGCAGTCGGCGCACCGTCGCCTCCTGCCCCACGAGCACGAGCGTCTCGAACATGCCCGCGCCCGCGCTCGTGCCCGTCACCGCCAGCCGGACCGGGTGAATGATGCGCCCGAAGCCCGCGCCTTCGGCTTCCGCGAGGTCGCGCATGGCCGCCTCGGTGCTCGCCTTGGTCCACTCGTCCAGCAAAGCCGCGCGGTCGGCGTAGAGCGCTACGAGGCGGGCGGAGTCGTCCTTCCAGCGCTTCTTGAGGCCGCGCTCGTCGTACGTCGTGGGGTCCTCGAAGAAGTAGGCGGCGTCCGCGAGGTCCTTCGCGAGGGTGAGCCGCTCCCGCATCAACTCCGCGACGGCCACAAGATCGGCATCGTCCACCGCGCCCACGCGCGCCTCCACGGCGGGACGGGCGCGTCGCGCGATCTCGCCCGTCGTCATCTCGCGGAGGTGCTGCCCGTTGAACCACGCGAGCTTGTCCATCGAGAGCTGCACGCCAGACGAGCCGATCCGCTCAATGGAGAACGCGTCCGCGAGTGAACCGAGGCGGAACATCTCGCGCTCGTCGCCGGGGTTCCAGCCCAGGAACGCGAGCCAGTTCACGACCGCCTCGGCCTCGTACCCGGCATCGCGATAGGCGTGGACGTTAACGGGGATGCCGAGCGTGTCCGCGTTGCGCTTGGAGAGCTTGCCGCCGGTCGGCGCGAGGATGAGCGGCAGGTGCGCGAGGGCGGGCGGCTCCCAGCCCAGCGCCCGGTAGAGCAGAATGTGCTTCGGCACCGAGGAGAGCCACTCCTCGCCTCGGATCACGTGGGTGATCGCCATGTCGTGGTCGTCCACCACGTTCGCGAGGTGGTACGTGGGGAGGCCGTCGCTCTTGAGGAGAACCTGATCGTCCACCTCGTCTGTGGAGAAGGTGACCTCGCCCCGGATAAGGTCGGTGAAGGTGACCGTCTCCCCTTCCGGCACCTTGAGCCGAACCACGTGCGGCTCACCCGCCTCAGTACGTCGCTGGACCTCCTCGGCGGAGAGCGTGAGCGAGTTGGTCATGGTCGCGCGGTCGTAGCGCGGGTTCGGGTTGTCCTTCGTCGCGAGGCGCTCGCGCATGGCCTGGATGGCCTCGGGCGTGTCGAACGCGAGGTAGGCGGTGCCCTCGGCGAGGAGCCGGTCCACGGCCTCGCGGTAGAGCGCCGTCCGCTCGCTCTGGCGGTACGGGCCGTGCGGGCCGCCCTCCACGGATCCCTCGTCGATGGTCAGCCCGGCCCAGGCCAGGCTCGCGCGGATGTCCGCCTCGGCGCCTTCCACGAAGCGGCTCTGGTCCGTGTCCTCGATGCGGAGCACGAACGTGCCGCCGGTTTTTGTCGCGAGGAGCCAGTTGTACAGCGCGGTGCGAAGACCGCCGATGTGGAGAAGCCCGGTAGGGCTGGGCGCGAAGCGGACGCGGACGGGAGGCATGCGGGTGGAGGCAGGAACGCACGCAAGGTCTCAGACCCCACACGCCGCGTCAAACGAAGCTCCCGTAGGGGCGTGTCGCCACACGCCCATTGCAAGCTCCGGTCCGCTCCTGGCCCTCTCGTTCCGTCCGCCGCGGCACCGAGGCGGAACGTGTCAGGCCGCGCCGTAGCTTGACAGGCTGACCGCCATCGTCCTCATGCCAACGCTCACACTCACCCTCACCGACGAGCAGGCACGACGCCTCCGCGACCGTGCCGCTGCACGAGGTCTCTCCACCGAGGCATATGTAGCAGAACTCGCCGACCAAGAGGACGGCACCACCTCAGCCGGACGGCTCGATGAGCTCATCGGTCGCGTTCCCCGTCCCATGCCCGTGCTTCCACGCCGTGCCGATCAGCGCGAGTTCTACTACTCGGAGTGATGACGTGGCTGCTTGACACCAACATCGTGTTGCGCGTGTTCAACCCCCATGACCCCGCACACGCAGACATCCGGGGAGCCGTTGAAACACTACTTGATCAGGGAGCACGCCTCCACATCTCGGTTCAGAACGCGGCCGAGGTCTGGAATGCCTCCACCCGCTCAACGGATCGGAACGGTCTCGGCTACACACCCCACGAAGCCGCAGCGCTCCTCGATCTGATCGAGACCATCGCGCCTGTGCTGCCCGACCACCCCGACACGTACTCGCAATGGAAGCGTCTCGTTCGGGAGTTCTCGGTCTCCGGCGTGCAGGTCCATGACGCACGCCTAGCAGCGTGGATGCTGGCGCATGGCATGGACCGGATCCTGACACGCAACACGGCCGACTTCGCTCGCTATGAGTCGGCGGGCATCCAGGCGGTCTCGCCACGGGGCGTGCTCGCCTGACCCCAGTTCGCCTCGGTGGCTTCGTGGAGGTACCGAGGCGAAGGGCGCCTCGGTTTGGCAGGGACAGCACCCGCCTCGGTACCGAGGCGGAACGTGTCAGGCTGCGACGCCCACGGCCAGTTCCTCCAGCAACGCCTGCCGGGTGAAGGGCTTCGAGATGTACGCGTCGAATCCGGCCGAGAGGAGACGCTCGCGGTCTCCGGGCAAGGCGTACGCCGTCAGCGCGATGGCGAACACGTCGCCGTGGTCGGGTAGGCTCCGCGCGATCCGGAGCACGTCCGCGCCGGTCTCTTTCCCTCCTAGGTTGATGTCGAGCACGAGGGCGTCGAACCGCTGGCTGCTCATCGCGATGAGGGCCTCACGGGCTCCCCCGACCGTCACGACGCGGTACGTCCTCTGGAGGATGCGTTCGAGCAGCATCCGCGTGTCGGCGTTGTCTTCCACGACGAGCACGACGGAGCGATCGTCAGTGGGAGCAGCAGGTGCATCGGTGGATGGAACCACAGGGGCGTCGGCCATGGCAGGGGGGGCAGGAAGGTCTGACCCAGGTGAAGCATCTCGCGGGGTATCGGCACGAACACCACTGGACTCAAGCGCCGGGGCAGATTGTGGCCCGAAGAACGAATCGCGAAGGGCGGCCATCCGGTCTTCCGCGGGCGCTGACACGCCGTGTGAGACCGGCGTCTCTTTGAGAGACGCGAGCCACGAGGCGATGGGCGATTCGATGATGTCCTCGTCTCCGTCGTCGGCATCAGAACGCGGGACATCGACGTGGGGCACATCGGCGTGGGGGCGGATGATGATCGCTGGCGCGTACTCGATCCCGTCCCCCGTGACTGGGGGGAGATCGGAGGCACGCACAGGCACCGCCTCGGTCGAAGAGAGCGTGGCCTCACGATCTTCGACCGACTCGTCGTGAGCGTCGTTTGTGTCCAGATCCCCGTCGTCTGGGTCGTCCGCTTGAACAGCTGAGGCCAACGTATCTGGCTCCACCTCAGCCGTGGGCTCCACCTCAGCCGTGGGCTCCACCTCAGCCGTGGGCTCCACCTCAGCCGTGGGCTCCACCTCAGCCGTGGGCTCCACCTCAGCCGTGGGCTCCACCT
>JBCCPW010000386.1:0-4068 GCA_039024735.1 Bacteroidota bacterium | reverse complement strand
AGACGGTCGTCGTGCTGCACGAGCAGTTCCCGAACCACGTCTACCCGTGGCGCCGGATCGCGGACGAGGCGGGCGCGACGATGGTGGCGGTGGAGCCGCCGGGGCCGCTCGGGACGCCGGGCCGCGCCGCCGTCTGGAACGCGCGACTGCTGGAGGCCATCACACCTGAGACGGGCCTCGTCGCGGTCCCGAACATCCACTGGTCGGATGGGACCGTCTTCGACCTGGAAGCGGTCGGCGCGAGGGCGCGCGAGGTGGGGGCGGCGTTCGTCGTGGATGGCACGCAGTCCGTCGGCGCGCTCCCCTTTGACTGGCGGACCGTCCGGCCGGATGCCCTCGCGGTGGCGGGCTACAAGTGGCTCCTCGGTCCGCTCACGATGGGCGTGCTGGTGCTCGGCGACCGGTTCCACGAGGGCCGTCCGCTGGAGGAGACCTGGGTGGGGCGGCAGGGCGCTCGCCAGTTCAGCGGCCTCACGACGTACGTGGACGCCTACGAGCCCGGCGCGGCCCGCTTCGACGTGGGCGAGCGGTCCAACGGCGTGCTGCTGCCGTGGCTCACGGCCGGGATCGAGCAGTTGCTGGCGTGGGGCGTGGCGGAGGTCCAGGCCACGCTCCGTCCGCTGGCCGACCGCATCTCCGAGGGGGCCCGCGCGAAGGGCTACGGCGTGGGCGAGGCGCAGGCGGCGCACCTCTTCGGCCTGCTCCCGCCCGACGGTCTGTCGTCGGACGAGGTCCGTGCGCATCTCGCGGAGCGGGGCGTCGCGGTGTCTGCGCGGGGATCCGTCGTGCGCGTCGCGCCGCACGTCTACAACACCGAGGCGGACGCGGACGCGTTGGTGGAGGCGCTGCCCGAAGCGGCCTGAGCCCGTCCGCCTCGGTGCATCCGCCTCGGTGCCGAGGCGGGGACAGTGGGCCCAGTAGGGGCAATCGGTCCGGTAGGGGCGACTCGCCGAGTCGCCCTTCCGGGGAGCCACCGAGCCGCCCTCCTGGGGAGCCACCGAGGCGGTCTGCCGGAGGAGCATCGAGGCGGGGAGCCACCGAGGCATAAGGGAGCGGCTGATGTGCAAAAAATGCAGAGGGCGTGATCCGGTTTGAGGCGAAATCCCGATACTCCTCCTGACCCCCCCGCTCCCATGTCGCTTTCCCCGCTTGCCCTTCTCGCCGTCGTGCTCCTCGCCGCTGCGTGCAGCGGTCCGTCCCCCGCGATGGACAAGATGGACGCGCCCCTCCGCGCCCGTCTTGCCGCTGCGGCCGAGACCGACACCCTCGACGTGCTCCTCGACATCGCGCCGGGTACGGACGCCGAGGCCCCCCTCCGCGACGCAGGCCTTGAGGTCCGATCCGTCGCCGGGACCGTCGTGGTGGTCGCGGGCTCCCCGGCGGCCCTCCGCCGCGCTGCTGCCTTTGACTGGGTGCGGCGGATGGAGTTGAGCCGCGAGCGCTCTCGTGTGTCCGCCCCCTGACCCTCGCCCCACTGATCCCATGCTACGCTTCCGCTTCTGGTCCGTCGCGCTGGCCGCCGTGCTTATCGGCGCGAGCGCTGCCGCCCAGTCCACGCTCTCGCTCGGAGATGTCTCCGGCCGCCTCGACGCCCTCCACCAATCGGACAAGTCCGCCGGGATCGCACCTCCCGCCGCACTCCTCGCGCTCGATCCGGCCGCTCGGGCCCTGGCTCTCGCGGTGGAGGACCACGCGAAGGCGGGCACCCTCGCGCCGTGGTGGCAGCGCGATGTCGCCTTTGAGGGCCTCGCGGCGTCGCAGAAGGCGGGCGAGATCGAAGCCGATCTCTTCGTTCAGACCGACAACGTTCGGTCGCTCTCGCGCGTGCCGGGCCTGGAGGTCCTCGCGTTCGCAGGGGACGTGGCGGCCGTTCGGGTGACGGGCGCCGGTCTGCGCGCGCTGACCTCCCGTCCCGATCTCCGCTTCATCGAGGCGGCGCGGACGCGGCCCACCCTCAACCTCAACGGACGTGTGGACATTCGCGCTGACGAGGTGCACGCGGGCAGCAACGGCCTGCCCCAGGCGTACCGAGGCGAAGACGTCGTCGTGGGCGTGTTGGACTCAGGGCTGGACCTCCTGCACCCGGACTTTTCCGATGGCGGGGGCACCCGCGTGCAGGCCCTCTTGGAGTTCCTGAATGGCGGCGCGACGCGTCAGTTCACCAAGGCCCAGATCGACGCCAATCCGGGCGCCATCCCGCAGTACGACGGCAACGGGCACGGTACCCACGTCGCCGGGACCGCCGCGGGTGGCGGGCGCGTGGAGCCGCTCCTCCGTGGCATCGCGCCCGCCTCGGACCTCGTCTTCGTGAACGGCACCCGCGATCCCGACGGCAACTCGGGGTTCTTCGACGCGGACGTCGTCGCGGGGGCACAGTTCGTCTTCCAGCAGGCACAGGCGCTCGGGAAGCCCGCCGTGCTGAACCTCAGCCTCGGTGGCAACAGCGGCCCGCTGGACGGCTCCTCGCTCTACGAGCAGGCCCTTTCCAACCTCACCGGCCCTGGCCGCATCATCGTCGCCGCAGCGGGCAACTCCGGCTTCGACTTCATCCACGCGGGTGCCCAGACGCAAGCGAACGTCCAGACGGAGACGCTCATCCTGCCCGACAACCCGGGTGGGTTCGGGACGGAGTTGTGGTACGATGCCGGGACGCGCAACCAGTTTGCCATTGCGGCCTATTCCCTGGATGGCAGTGGGAATCTCACCTTCATCGGGCTGACCTCTGTCAATGCGGGCCAGATCCTCGCCGATGGGGCGGGGCAGCCCGTTCCGTTCGAGGTCAACGGCCAACTGCTCGGCTTTGTCCGCCTGGACGCCGCGACGACCCAGGACCCCCGCAACGGCGACGGCAACGCGGTCCTGCAGGTCGTCGCACCAAACGGCGGTGACCTCCGCCAGTTCGTCTGGTCCGTGATCACGGCCGGTCCCGCCTCGGGCCGTCTGGACGCGTGGGCCTTCGGCGGAGAGTTTTACAACCAGACAGTCGGATTCCAGGGCATCCAGGAGATTCCGGGAGATGTGAAGATGACGATGGGCTCGCCGTCCACCGCTCGCGAGGTCATCGCGGTGGGATCGTACACGACCACGAACGCCTGGACGGACATCGACGGTCAGTCTCAGCAGTGGCTCAACCCCAACCCGAGCGGCAACTCCAACGATCCGCCGGTGCTCCCCGCCTTCGGCTCGGACTCGTACTTCAGCAGCCACGGCCCCACGCGCGACGGGCGTGTCACGCCAGACATCTCGGCTCCGGGCGAGCTGGTGTTCTCCACCCTATCCTCGCGCGTTCAGATCGGGACGCCGGTCAACCCCCGGCGCATGGTCTTGCCGGGCGGGATGTACCAGGGGCTCCAGGGCACGAGCATGGCGAGCCCGCACGTCGCGGGGGTGGTCGCGCTCATGCTGCAGGTGGACCCATCGCTCACACCCACCGAGGTGCGTCAGATCCTTCAGCAGACGGCCCGCTCGGACGCCCACACGGGCGGACTCCCGAACAACCACTTCGGGGCGGGCAAGACGGACGCGCTCGCAGCGGTCCTCCGCACGATCCAGTTGTGCGGGGACTCGTGCTCCGGTAGCGGAAGCGGCACGAGCGTCGCCGAGGCGGAGCCCAACAACGAGACCAGCGCGCCGCAGGTGCTCACCGGGGCCGGGCCGATCACCGTGAGCGGGAGTGCCGAGTCCACCGACGCAGGCGGGCTGGACATCAACTACAACGACGGGTCCTCGGACGACGTGGAGGACCTCTACCGGATCACGACCACCACCTCGGGCCTCACGATCACGCTCGACGGGTTCAATCGCGATCTGGACCTGTTCCTCCTGGACGATCCCGTCACGCAGATCATCGAAAGCTCGAACGAGCCCGGGGAGACGCTCGCGGAGTCCATCAACGCCTCCTCGCTTCCGCCTGGGACGTACCTCGTGGGGGTCTCGTTCTACGACGCCGGGCCGGAGAGCGGGTCCACGGGCTACACCCTCACCGTCTCCGGCAGCGTCGCGACGAACGCCGAGGGCGATCCCGAGGCGGAGGCCCTCGCGCTGCTGCCCGTCCGCCCCAACCCGGTT
>JBCCPW010000385.1:0-4085 GCA_039024735.1 Bacteroidota bacterium | reverse complement strand
GGGTGTGACGCACCGTCGTCACCCCGAGGCGCTAGGCTTCCCGGCTGCCCCACCGCGACCCCATCATGGCGACGATTGCCCGCATCGACTCTCCCTTCCGGCTCGACACGCCCTTCCGGCCCACGGGCGATCAGCCGCGCGCCATCGAGGAACTGACCGAGGGGCTCTTCCGAGGCGATCAGTACCAGACCCTCCTCGGGGCGACAGGCACGGGGAAGACGTTCTCCCTCGCCAACGTCATTCAGAAGACGGGCAAGCCGACCCTCGTTCTCTCCCACAACAAGACCCTCGCGGCGCAGCTCTTCGCCGAGTTCCGGACGTTCTTCCCGGCCAACGCGGTCGAGTTCTTCATCTCCTACTACGACTACTACCAGCCCGAGGCCTACATCGTCTCGTCGGACACGTACATCGAGAAGGACATGGCGATCAACGAGGAGATCGACCGCCTCCGCCTCCGTGCCACCTCGGCGCTGGTGTCGGGACGGCGCGACATCGTCATCGTCGCCTCGGTGTCGTGCATCTACGGCCTCGGCAACCCGGACGAATACAAGAAGCGGATCATTCAGGTCTCGCCCGGCGAGGTCATCGACCGCGACGACCTCCTTCGTCAACTGGTCCGCGTCTTCTACACCCGCAACGACATCGACTTCGCGCCCGGCACGTTCCGCGTGCGCGGCGATCAGGTGGAGGTCTTCCCGGCGTACTTCGAGGATCAGGCGTACCGCATCACCTTCTGGGGCGACGAAGTCGAACGCGTCGCCCGTATCGACCCGACCAGCGGCAAGGAACTGGCCTCCGAGGGGGACCTCCTCACCATCTACCCCGCGAAGCACTTCGTCACGCCCGAGGACCAGCTCAGCCGGGCCATCGCGGGCATCGAGGAAGAGTTGCGGTGGCGGCTCGCGATCCTCCGCAACGAGGGCAAAATGGTGGAGGCGCAGCGGCTGGAGCAGCGGACGCTCTTCGACATCGAGATGATCAAGGAAATCGGGTACTGCTCCGGCATCGAGAACTACTCGCGCCACATGGACGGCCGCGAGCCCGGCACCCGCCCCTCGTGCCTGCTGGATTACTTCGAGCAGAGCTACGGCGACGACTGGATGATCGCGGTGGACGAGAGCCACGTCACCATTCCTCAGGTGCGCGGGATGTACAACGGCGACCGCGCGCGCAAGCTCAACCTCGTGGAGCACGGCTTCCGCTTGCCTAGCGCGATGGACAACCGTCCGCTCACCTTCGAGGAGTTCGAGCGCTTCCACCATCAGGTCCTCTTCGTCAGCGCGACGCCCGCCGACCACGAACTGGAGATGTCGGGCGGTGTCGTCGTGGAGCAGATCATTCGTCCGACCGGCATCCTGGACCCGAAGGTGGAGGTCCGCCCGGTGGAGGGCCAGATCGACGACCTCCTCGGGGAGATCCGCGACCGCGTCAAGGCCGGAGGCCGCGTGCTCGTCACGACGCTCACCAAGCGCATGGCCGAGGACCTGACCGACTACCTCGACTCCTTCGGCGTCCGCACGCGCTACCTGCACTCCGACATCGACGCGCTGGAGCGGGTGGACATCCTCCGCGATCTCCGCCTCGGTGCGTTCGATGTGCTCGTCGGCATCAACCTTCTTCGAGAGGGGCTGGACCTCCCCGAGGTCAACCTCGTCGCCATCCTCGACGCCGACAAAGAGGGCTTCCTGCGCTCCGAGCGTTCGCTCATCCAGACCGCGGGTCGCGCCGCGCGCAACGCGGACTCCATCGTCGTCCTCTACGCTGACCGCATCACGGACTCGATGGCGCGCATGATGGAGGAGACCGAACGCCGCCGCGAGATCCAGGCCGAGTACAACCGCGAGCACGGCATCACGCCCCAGACGGTCACCAAGTCCATCGACGAGATCCGCAAGGGCACTCTCGTGGCGGACCACAAGGCCGAGCAGGACGATCGCGAGTCCAAGACGACGTACTACTCCGGCCCGGAGCAACTGCCGAAGGTGGCCGACCCGGTCGTGAAGTACCTCACGGACGATCAGAAGCGCGACCTCGTGGCGCAGCTCACGCGCGAAATGGAGGCCGCGGCGGTGAACCTGGAGTTCGAGAAGGCCGCCGAGTTGCGGGACTCCATCGAGCAGTTGGAGGCCAGCCTGGCCGCCTGACCCACCCGCCTCGGTCACTCGGTGGCAACACCGAGGCGGGAGAGGCGGGCCATTCCGCCAGAGCCTCGCCGCTACCGCACCAGCGTGACCCGCGCCGTCCGCGCCTCGCCAGAGGCCACGAGCCGTACCACGTAGACACCGCTCGGCAGGGACCGGCCGTCTAGTGTCAGCGCATGGCGGCCCGCCGCGTAGGCGCCACTCGCAAGGCGCGAGACCTCCCGGCCCAGTGCATCGTACACCGCAAGGTCCACCTCGCCGGGGGTCGGCATCTCGAAGGTGATCTGCACGTCACCGCGCGAGGGATTCGGCGCGGGCGCGAGCAGCCGCAGGGCCTCCGGCGCCTCCGGTGCGTCCTCGGCATCGGTCACGAGGCCCGTCGCGATGCGCAGGACGAAGCGCGCGGTATCGCCGCCCTTGAGCGCCACTGCTCCGTCCGCCAGCGGCCCGCCGGAAAGGGAAGGCGCGTCTGGGGTCACTGGCGATGCCGCCGTGGCGCGTCCGCTCGTCGTGAAGCGGATCTCGGAGGACGCACGAAGGTCCGTGTGAGCGTCGGTCTCGGTGTCGAGGACGGAGAGCGTCCAGGCCTCCGGCACGTCCAGCGCAGGCCACGAGAGCACGAGATCTTCCATGACCTCCGCTCCGCCTGCGACGGCACGGACCTCCAGCGGGATCTCTAACGTTCCGCTTGCTTCCGAGCCTCTGGCGTCGATGGCGAGGAGGCCGTCGGCCAGCGCGCCCGATCCGAGCGTGAGGAAGTCCTGAACGAGCGGCGTGAGCACCCACGCATCGGTGCGGTCGAGGTCGTCGGTCGCCCCATCGGCGAAGACGACGAACGCCTCGGCGCCGAGTTCGGGGCGGGCCTCGGACGCCAGCCGGAAGGCCAGAGACGATGCGTCTGTCTCACTCTCGCTAGAGGCGGTGCGGCCCATCGTCTCCTCGCGGCCCACCTTCGCGGCCTCTGGCACCGTGAGCGCTGCGCTCGCGCTCGCCGCTTGCACCCAGAAGGCGTTGCCCTGCGGGATCACGCCGTCTTCCAGGGAGCCCGTCAGCCCGTTCCAGACGCGGTAGCTCCCGCCCAGGTAGTTCGGGTCCCACACGTGGACGCTGTTGGACACGTCCGTCTTGGTCCAGCCCGCTGCGTCCCACGCGATGGCCTGCGTGAACGGGTTCGCCAGCAGGTTCCAGCCCGGACCGCGCGCGTCGACGTTGGAAGCAGTGTACGTGAGCCCGAACGTGAACGGCGCTGCGGGCGACGCGCCACTGACCGCGAGCACTTTCGGAAAGCCGCCCTGGATTTCTGGTGCAGAGAGATCGTCGTCCTCGTAGACGTACACGAATCGGCCCTCGCCGCTCGGCCACGCCTCGGACGCGCTCCCGACCGAGGCGTACGCGCCAGAGGCCTCGGCGTAGCGGTACACGTTCGAGGTCCCGTCCTCGGAATCCGCGCCGGGGAAGCCCTGCGTGTGAATCGGACCCAGCAAGCTGCCGATGGTTGCTCCCGGAGTGGGCGCTCCCAGCATCCGCCAGCCTTCCGAGCCGTTCAGCACGAGGCCAAGCGCCAGAGGCGCTGGGGCGGAGAACTCGCTTGTGTTACCGTCTGCGTCGGTCGCCGTCGCCACGATCTCATCGCCCACACGTCCGGCAGGCGTAAACGCCACGCTCACCGCTGTCCCCGCGTCCGCGCTCGCAATCGTGCGCGTGCCGAGCCACACGGCGCCCTCGCCAGAGGCCGAGGTGTACACGTCGATGCGAAGCGGGTAGGCCGCGTTGGCGGGCAGCGTCGGCACGGCGACCCGCGCCGAGAGCATGCTCCCGTCGTAGCTCGCACTCGTGAACACCGGGGCGTTCTGGAGCCGGTTCGGGCCTTCGTCTGCGTCGCCCGTGTCGTTGGGCGTGGTCCCGTTGCCGAGCAGGTCGATGCTGATCCCGGCGTTGTGTCGG
>JBCCPW010000384.1:0-4090 GCA_039024735.1 Bacteroidota bacterium | reverse complement strand
GCGGGCGGAACCGCCTCGGTGCCTGCCGTCGCGAGGATGCCGTCGAAGGGCGCGACGGCGCTCCACCCGTGCGTGCCGTCACCGAGGCGGGTGCGGACGCGGTGGCCGAGGCGCTCCAGCAGCGGGCGCGTGTGATCCAGCAGCCGCTTGTGGCGCTCCACGGAGAACACCCGCGCGCCGAGGCTCGCGAGAACCGCGGCCTGATAGCCGCTGCCCGTTCCGATCTCCAGGATCTTCTCGCCGGGTGTGGGGTCCAGCAGCGCCGTCATGTACGCGACCGTGAACGGCTGCGAGATGGTCTGCTTCTCGCCGATGGGCAGCGCCACGTCCTCGTAGGCGCGATGGAGCAACGCCGTGTCCTGGATGAACTCGTGGCGGGGGAGGCTCCCGATGGCGCGGAGCACGCCCTCGTGCGTGATGCCCTTCTCGCGCAACGTCGTCACGAGATCGGCCCGGCGTTGATCGGTTCGGATCATGACGCCGAAGGCTCGGGCTCGGCGGAGGACGGCCGCGCGCGGTCGGGAGAGAAGGCCGCGTTCAGGCGGGCCTCCACCTCGCCAAGCGAGAGGTTGACATCGAGGCGTCCGCTCTCTGCGACGGAGATCGCGCCGGTCTCCTCACTCGTCACGATCACGAACGCATCCGTCCGCTCCGTCAGCCCGACGGCCGCGCGGTGCCGCAGCCCGAGGTGCGGGTCCAACTCGCGCGCGTCCGAGACCGGGAGGATGCAGCGGGCCGCCTCGATCTTCTGTCCCTGCACGATCACGGCGCCGTCGTGGAGCGGCGAGTTGTGCCAGAAGATGCTGATGAGCAGGTCGCGCTCCACGTCGGCCTGGATGCGGGTCCCGCTCTCGATGTAGTTGCGGAGCCCCGTGCTTCGCGCGAACGCGATGAGGCTGCCCATCCGGGTCCGGCTCATCTCGTCCACGGCCGCCACCACCTCGGCGGTGATCTTCTGGCGCGGTGCCGTCTGCACGAACCGCCGCACGATGGGGTTGCGGCCCACGAGGAAGAGCGCCTGGCGGATCTCGGGCGCGAAGATGATGATGAGCGCGAGCACGAACACGTCGCCCACCACCCCGAACAGCGTGTTGAGCGTCGTGAACTGGAAGGCGCCCACGATCACGTTGACGATGTAGAGCCCCAGCAGCGCGATCAGGATCTGCACTGCGATGGTGCCCCGGATGAGCCGGTACACCTGATAGACGAGGAACGCGACCACCGCCACGTCCACGAGATCCTGCCACCGGACCTCCAGGAAGCCGATGTCGAAGAGGCTCAGGAGGGGAAGGCCACTCATGCCCGGGTCCCGTTTCTCTCCGCCTCGGTGCCTGTCTCCGCACCGAGGCGGGCCTGCTCGGCCGCCGCGACCAGCGCCAGCGCTTCCGCCGTCTCGCGCACGTCGTGGACCCGCACGAGGCTTGCGCCCCGCGCCGCTGCCAGTACCGCCAGCCCGACCGATCCGAAGACGCGGCCGTCCACCGACACCGGGGCCTCGGGAGTGCCGAGGACCTGTCCGATGGTGCTCTTCCGCGAGGCGCCGACGAGCACCGGCCGACGCAGACGCTCGCGAAACGCATCCGTCTCGGCCACGAGCCGGAGGTTTTCCTCCCCCGTCTTCCCGAATCCGAACCCGGCGTCCACGATCACGTCCGCCACGCCCGCCGCCTCGGCGCGTGCCGCCGACTCCGCCAGCGCCACGGCCACCTCGCCCACGATGTCAACCGAGGCGGTCACGTGGACCATCTCGCCCGGACGTCCGCGTCCGTGCATGACCACGAGCGGTGCTCCGTAGTCCGCCGCCGCCCGCGCCGTCCCGATGCCGTAGCGAAGCCCCGTCACGTCGTTGACGAGGTGGGCGCCTGCCCGCAGGGCTTCCCGCGCGACGGCCCCCTTGTACGTGTCCACGGAGATCAGCACGCTGGGCATCTCCCGCGCGATGGCCTCGACCACCGGCACGACGCGTTCCAGTTCCTCGTCGAGGCCAACCGGGTCGGCGCCCTGGCCGTAGGTCGTCCCTCGTGGTCGTGTGCTCTCGCCGCCCACGTCGATGACGGCCGCGCCCGCCTCGGTCATCTCTCCGGCCCGGTCGAGCGCGGACTGAACGCTCGTGTACCGCCCGCCGTCCGAGAACGAGTCCGGAGTGACGTTGAGGATGCCCATCACATGGACGCGCCCCGGTCGGCAGTCCAACGGTCGGCCCCGGCAATCCAGCACCCACGGACGGGTGGAGTCAGCGGGAGAGGGGGGGCGCATCCAGGCGGGTTTCCGAAGGGCAAAAAGGTACGACCCGATGGGCGCGAGAGAGCCCTGCACCGCCGTTCAGGACGAGTGTGCAGAGGAACATGCTCCCCCGGCATGTGGTCTACACATACCTTCGGCCTCTCGCCGTCGCGGACTCCGTCGCCACGCCCCTGAGCATGTTCGTGCCCCGCAGCCAGCGGATGCTGGACCAGTACCTCCAGGAGATCGGTCAGATCGATCTCCTCACGGCCGAGCAGGAGGTCGAGTTGGCGGTGCGCATCAAGGAAGGCGACGCCGATGCCCTCCACCAGATGGTCCGCGCAAACCTTCGGTTCGTGGTCTCCGTCGCGAAGAAGTATCAGGGGCAGGGGCTCTCGCTCTCGGACCTGATCAACGAGGGCAACTACGGCCTCATCAAGGCCGCCCAGCGGTTCGACGAGACGCGCGGCTTCAAGTTCATCTCGTACGCCGTCTGGTGGATCCGGCAGGCCATCCTGCAAGCGCTCGCCGAGCAGAGCCGCGTCGTCCGCCTCCCGCTCAATCGGATCGGGACCATCTCGAAGATCCGCAAGGCGACCGCCCGCCTCCAGCAGCGCTACGACCGCCCGCCCACGGCCGAGGAACTCTCCGAGGAACTAGACATCCCCGTCCACAGGATCGAGGACGCGTTCCGGCACCAGAGCCGACACGTCTCCATGGACGAGCCCTTCGGTGACGAGGACGACAACTCGCTCCTGGATGTCCTCGCCGACACCGACGACGTCCCGCCGGACGAGGCCCTCCTGGACGAGAGCCTCAAGATTGATATCGAGCGGGCCCTCGGGACGCTCGCGCCTCGCGAGGCAGAGATCACGCGGCTCTACTTCGGCATCGGGCGGGAGCACCCGCTGACGCTGGAGGAGATCGGCCAGAGGTTCAGCCTGACGCGCGAGCGCGTGCGCCAGATCAAGGAGAAGGCCCTGCGGAAGCTCCGGCAAAAGCACCGCCGTACGGAGCTTCAGAACCACGTCACCTCGTGACCTCGCCCGCCTCGGTACCGAGGCGGAGAGAAACACGGTGGCACGGGTGCGCGGAATCTCGTTGATTCCACCTCCAACGCCCCGTGAGCCATGCGCACCTCCTTCGCCACCACCCGACGCGGACTCGACCACAGCCTCCCGCCCATGCGCCTGTGGCGCAAGGCCAAGGCCCTCGGCACCTGGGACCCCGCCGCCGTCTCGCTGGAGCAAGACCGCGAGGACTGGCTCGACCTCACCGACCGCGAGCGTGACCTCCTGCTCCGCCTGACGGCCCAGTTCGCAGGCGGCGAGGAAAGCGTCACCGCCGACCTGCTGCCCCTCCTCGGGTGGGCCGCGCGCGAGGGCCGCGTGGAGGACGAGTTGTTCCTCACGAGCTACCTCTGGGAAGAGGCCAAGCACGTGGAGGCGTTCGACCGGGTGTTGCGCGAGGTGGCGGGCGTGACCGGCAGCCTGGACGAGTACCTCACCGACGGCTATCGCGCCCACTTCATGGCCACCCAGCCCGAGGCGATGGACCGCCTCCGCACGGACTCGTCCCCCGAGGCGCTCGCCGATGCCGTCGCCACGTACCAGATGACCACCGAGGGGGTGCTGGCCGAGACGGGCTACCACGCCTACTACACCGTCCTGGACTCGCACGACATCATGCCCGGTACGCGCGAGATCGTCGGGCTCATCCAGCGCGACGAGAGCCGCCACGTGGGCTACGGCATCCACTTGCTCTCCAGCCTGATCGAAGAACATGGCGATCCCATCTGGGACCTCGTGCAGATGCGGATGAACGGGCTGCTCATGGGCGCGATGCAGGTCGTGGCGGAGATGCTCGC
>JBCCPW010000383.1:0-4093 GCA_039024735.1 Bacteroidota bacterium | reverse complement strand
GCGAGCGCGAGGGCGGCATCGTCTGGCACACGCAGGGCTCGGGCAAGAGCCTGACGATGGTGTGGCTCGCGAAGTGGATCCGCGAGAACGTGACGAACGGCCGCGCCCTGATCATCACTGACCGCACCGAACTCGACCAGCAGATCGAGCAGGTGTTCGAGGGGGTGGGGGAGACCGTCCACCGCACCAAAAGCGGGGCCGACCTCGTCGCGACGCTCGACCGCCCAACGCCCTGGCTCATCTGCAGCCTCGTTCACAAGTTCGGCGCAGGAGTTGAGGACGACGGCGACCAGACGGCGGCCGAGTTTGTGCGCGAGATCCAGGCCGCGCTCCCCGCCGACTTCAGCGCCAAGGGGGAACTCTTCGTCTTCGTGGACGAGGCCCACCGGACACAGTCGGGGAAGCTGAACCGTGCCATGCGCGCCGTCCTCCCCGAGGCCACATTCATCGGCTTCACGGGGACCCCGCTTCTCAAGAAGGACAAGGCGACGACGGTCGAGACCTTCGGCCCCTACATCCACACGTACAAGTTCGACCAGGCCGTCCGCGACGGCGTCGTCCTCGACCTCCGGTACGAGGCGCGAGACATCGACCAGGAGGTGACCTCACAGCAGAAGGTCGACCAGTGGTTCGAGGCGAAGACCCGCGGCCTCTCCGATCTCGCGCGCGCCGAACTCAAGCGGAAGTGGGGCACCATGCGCAAGGTGCTCTCGTCGCGCTCCCGGCTGGAGAAGATCGTCGCCGATGTCCTCTTCGACATGGAGACCCGCGACCGCCTCATGAGTGGGCGGGGCAACGCTCTCCTCGTCTCGGCGAGCATCTACCAAGCGTGCAAGTACTACGAGCTGTTCTCGCAGACCCATCTCGCAGGCCGCTGCGCCATCGTGACCAGCTACAAGCCCGCGCCTTCCGATATCAAGGGGGAAGAGACCGGCGAGGGGATGACGGAGAAGCTCCGGCAGTATGAGATCTATCGGCGGATGCTCGCGGCCCACTTCGGGCAGGATGAGGAGACGGCAATGGGCCGCGTCGAGGAGTTCGAGCGAGACGTGAAGCGGCGGTTCGTGAAGGACCCCGCGCAGATGAAGCTGCTCATCGTCGTGGACAAGCTCCTCACGGGGTTCGACGCGCCTCCCGCGACGTACCTCTACATCGACAAGGCAATGCGGGACCACGGCCTCTTCCAGGCCATCTGCCGGGTGAACCGCCTCGACGGTGACGACAAGGAGCACGGCTACGTCATCGACTACAAGGACCTCTTCCAATCGCTGGAGGGCGCCATCGCGGACTACACCGGCGGCGCGCTCGACGCCTACGACCGCGACGACGTGGCGGGCCTGCTCAAGGACCGCTTAGAGCAGGGCCGGGAACAGCTCGACGCCGCGCTCGACGCCGTCCGCGCACTGTGCGAGCCCGTTGCTCCGCCGCAGGACACGCCCGCGCACCTCCACTACTTCTGCGCCGCAGACACCGCAGACAAGGACGCGCTAAAGGAAAACGAGCCTCGGCGCGTCGCTCTCTACAAGCACGTGGCGGCTCTCATTCGGGCCTACACCGCCCTCGCCAACGACATGGCCGAGGCGGGGTATTCCGACACCGAGGCGGCTGACATCAAAGCGGAGGTCGCCCACTACGAGGCCGTTCGCCAGGAGGTCAAGCTGGCCTCGGGCGACTACATCGACACGAAGGTGCTCGAGCCCGCCATGCGCCACCTCCTCGACGCCTACATCCGCGCCGATGAGGGCACCACCGTCTCGACCTTCGACGACGCCACCCTTCTCGATCTCATCTCCCGCGAGGGTGTGGACGCTGTACGGGCGATGCTTCCCGAAGGGCTCGCCTCGAGCGACGAGGCGATGGCGGAGGCCATCGAAAACAACGTCCGCCGCGTCATCGTGGACGAGCGCGATGTCAACCCCGCGTACTACGATCGAATGTCGGAGGTGCTCGACGCTCTCATTGAGGAGCGAAGGAGCCGAGCGCGCGACTACGCCGACTATCTCGCGGGGCTGACCGACCTCGCCCGGCGTGTCCAGCACCCCCAGCAGGCCGTGACGTACCCCTCCGAACTCGATACCCCTGCCCAGAAGGCGCTCTACGACAACCTCGGCGGCGACGCTGCGCTGGCCGTTCGGATCGACGAGGCCGTCCGAGCCACACGGAAGCACGGGTGGCGCGGGAACCGCCCGAAGGAGCGGGAGGTGATGCGAGCGATCCACGAGGCGCTCGTCGGCTACGAGGTCGAGGTCGCCGACGTGTTCGAGCTTGTGAAGGCCCAGCGCGACTACTGATGCACCAGGGAGACACCGCGAGGACGACCTACTCGGCCTCCAATGGGGAGATCAAGGTGGGCGGGCTCGCAGTCGAGCTCGTCCGGAAGGACATCCGCAACGTCCACCTCGCGGTGTACCCCCCGGATGGTCACGTCCGCATCGCTGTGCCTCTGCATATCGGCGACGACGCGGCACGGCTTGCCGTCGTAGGCAAGTTGGAATGGGTCCGGCGACAGCGGGAGGCGTTCGCTCAGCAACCCCGCCAGTCGGCGCGGGAATACGTCACAGGCGAGAGCCACTACGTGTGGGGTCAGCGCGTCCGCCTCGATGTCGTGGAAGACTTAGAACCGCCAGCGATTCGGCGCCTGGGGCCGAATCGGCTCAAGCTCTGCGTACGGCCAGAGACCAGCGAAGAGCGCCGTCAGGATCTTCTCGCAGCGTGGTACCGTCGCGAACTCAAGGCGGCCATCGCACCGCTCATCGCGATGTGGGAGCCGGAGCTCGGCGTTCGCGTGGAAGACTGGCGGGTCCAGCGGATGCGGACGCGGTGGGGGTCGTGCAACCCGGATACGGGTCGCATCCTCATCAACCTCGAACTGGCGAAGAAGCCGAGGGAATGTCTGGAGTTCATCGTCGTCCATGAGATGGTCCACCTCTTGGAGCGAACCCACTCCGACCGCTTTCGCGCACTCATGGATCGCCACCTTCCGGACTGGCCTCGGCGACGTGCTGTTCTCAACCGCGCCCCCCTCGCGCACGAGGACTGGGCGTACTGAGCGTCGCATCCAACACGTCTCAGTAACCTCGCGGCACACAAAGGCCGACTCGTCGCCACACTTGGACGGTACATGCCGATCCCTCAAACACCGATGCCGAAGGTTACCCGTAAGCGGACGGGCCAATTCGTCCGCCGTCTCTTCGAAATCCTGCTTGCCCAACCCGAGGGCGTGCGCGCCCGGGAAGCCATCGACGGTGTGGCTGAGAGCTTCATCCTCACCGACTATGAGCGTGGGGAGTATGACTCCGGCGGCGTCCGCTTTGAGAAGATCCTCCGCTTCGCCACGGTCGACTGCGTCAAGGCGGGGTGGATGCGAAAGAGCAAGGGGCTATGGACTGTGACCGAGGAAGGGGCCGATGCCTACGAGACGTACACTGACCCAGCGCAGTTCTACCGCCAAGCTGTTCACCTGTACCGTCAGTGGAAGAAGGCTCGCGACTTGGAGCCCGACGACGTAGACACCGACAACACAGGGATCGAGGACGAGGGGCGCGGCGTGAGCGTCACATTCGAGACGGCAGAGGAGGCGGCCTGGAGTGAGGTCAGCGAGTATCTCGGAGCCATGAACCCGTATGAGTTCCAGGAACTTGTCGCCGATCTCCTCCGCGCCATGGGCTTCTATCCAGCGTGGGTAGCGCCGCCGGGCAAAGACGGAGGCACCGATGTCATTGCATATCCCGACCCCCTCGGCACTCAGGCGCCCCGACTCAAGGTGCAGGTGAAGCGACAGCAAGCTGCCGTGAGCGTTGACGGCCTCCGCTCGTTCATGGCTGTGCTCGGAGACGGAGATGTTGGCCTCTTCGTGAGCCTTGGTGGGTTTACTCGGGACGCAGCCCTCGAAGCGAGGACTCAAGAGAAGCGGCGTGTCACCCTTGCTGACGCCCAGCGACTCTTCGATCTCTGGGTTGAGCACTACGATCGCCTCTCCGACGAGGCCCGGCGGCGACTACCCGTCAAGCCGCTCTATTTCCTGTCTCCCGAGGGTTGAGGCTCACCACTACGACGCTCAGACCGGTGCACCACTTGTCGGCGAACCGTGTAG
>JBCCPW010000382.1:0-4115 GCA_039024735.1 Bacteroidota bacterium | reverse complement strand
GGTGGACGTGCGGCTCAACGCGCGCGACTCCGTCGTGACCAACGCGCAGCGTCTGGCCTCGGTCGGCGGTGGCGGGACGAACTGCTCGGCTCCGCTGGAGCAGCTCCTCCGCGACCGCCAGCCGGTGGACCTCGTCTTCCTCGTCTCGGACAACGAGTCGTGGGTGGACGCGGGCCACGCCCGAAACGGCACGGCTACCATGCAGGCGTGGAACCGGCTGAAGGCCCGCAACCCAGGCGCGAAGCTGGTCTGCCTCGACATGCAGCCGTACCGCACCGTCCAGGCGCAGCCGCGGGAGGACATCCTCCACGTCGGCGGCTTCTCGGACCGCGTGTTCGAGGTCGTCTCCGCCTTCGCGGCGGGCACTCTCGGCCCGGACCACTGGGTCGGTCGGATCGAGTCCGTCTCGGTCTGAGAGGCGGTCGGGTGTGGACGCGCGAAGGCGAGAGTGAGCGAGAAGCGACTGAGCAAGAAGCCCGAAACAGACGATGCGTCAGCATCGGCGATGCAGGGCGCCGCCGCGCAGTCGCTTCGTAGCCGCTCGCAGCCCGCGCCCTCTCGTGCCCGGCAGCCTCCTGCCCGTCGGGTCCCCTCTCCATGTGGTGGGGGAGGGGACCGGCGCCCAGCCCCTCTCATCACGAACGCACCGAGGCGGGTGGCTCCGTCGGCCCGCCTCGGTGGATGTCCAACGCACCCATCGGTGAAGGCTGTGCCATCCGGCCGCCTGGGCGCGCCACTGGCACGTCCCTACGGGTGCCTGTTTCTGACTCCGTGCCCATGACCTGATCCAATGGCCCCGGCGGAATGCCGTGGGGACTCCATCTCCAACATGACCGTCCCTGTGTCTCTCGTCCGCCTCGGGCCACCTCTCGGGAGCGAATGCTTCTCCGACTCCATTGGCGGCGACCTCCTCGCGAGGGCGTGTTGCCTCGGCCGCGTCGGGCTGATGACCCGAAGTAGCGCAACGCATGAAGTCGGCGATCTCCCTCGTCGCTCCCTCCAGTTGGCCGGGAATGCCCGCGAGACTACAAGCGCCAGACTACGGATCTGGTGGTCCAACGACCGCTGCCCGTCTCGCCCCACCCTCGTCCCGGTCTCCTCTTGGCGGTGAATGCCCGTGTGACGCCGTCGGTCCTGGCGCGGCCTGTGGCCGTGCTGGAGGTCTCGTCACCGCCTCTGTTCTTTCCGGGTGCGCCGTCTGGCGAATGCCGACGGGACTCCATGCCTTCAACGCCGCAGGTCGCGGGTTCAAATCCCGCCGTGTCCTTCGGGACGCGTAGCTCAGTCCGGTAGAGCAGCGAACGTCCCGTCACTCCCTCGTCGCCAGTTCGGTGGCGCACTCGGTTCCGATTTCCACGTGGGCGAATGCCCGCGAGACTCCATCCCCCCGGAGGTTGTGGGTTCGATCCCCGCTCGCGCTCGTCGCGATAGTTCAACTGGAGAGAACGCCGGGCTTCTCTGTCTCGCGCCCCCTCGTCGTTCATCGTGGAGCCGAGTCCTGCGCGGGCGAATGCTCGCGAGACTACATGGTAACCAGAAGGTCGCGGGTTCAAATCCCGCCGCGTGGGCCTCGCCCGCGCGTAGCTCAGCCCGGTAGAGCATCTGATTTTGTCTCGCCCCTCCCTCGTCGCCCGCGCGGGGTCTCTGGAAGGCATCCGGCCGGATGAGGAGCCTGCCTCGAAAGCAGGTAGCGCCCGCGAGGGCGTTCGGGGTTCGAGTCCCTGGCCTTCCGCCCCGCACTCCTCGTGCGGGCTCTCTGTTCTCCCGAATGCCCGTGGGACTCCATCTCCCAGCCCGACCCCGGTCCGGCGGTACGCCGCCGGGCCACATCGGGCTGCGGACCCGTCCCGCCGCCCCTCGTCGTGAGGGCAGAGTTCGCCCGCCTCGGTGCCATCATCGGACCACCGAGGCGGGGACGATTCACTCCTCACCTTCAGCACTCCCCTCCCATGTCCACCCTCATCCCGACGGGCGCCGCGACCGCGATCCTGCCTGCGCGGGATCCGTCGCTCACCCCCATCACCGTCATCGGCACGCCCGCCATCCGCGAGACGTTCGACGACGGCTGCATCCGGCAGGCGCTCAACGCCCGCTCCGCACCCGGCGTCACCGATGTGGTGCTCAACCCGGACGCCCACCTCGGCTACGGCGCGCCCGTCGGCTGCGTCATGGCCTCGCCGACGCACGTCTACCCCGGCCCCGTCGGCGTGGACATCAAGTGCTCCATGAGCCTGCTCCAGTTGGACCTGGACGCCGATGCCGTCGCGGATGCCCGCACGCGCCGGGCGCTCATTGAGGCCATCGAGGCGCGCACCCCTACGGGCGCGGGCAAGGGCCAGCGCTCGGTTCGGAAGGCGCGGCGCTTCGGTGACGACCTCGCGATGCGCGCCGTCACCGAGGGCGCGACGCCGGACGTGCTCTACGCGATGGGCATCCCCACCCACTGGGGCACTCGCTGCGAAGACGCCGCTCACGTCGGCCACGACGGCACCACCGAGGCGCTCGCGGAGCGGCTGCACCGGCTCATCGAGGCGGGGCAGTTCCAGAACCTCTCGCGCAAGCTGGAGCAGCTCGGCTCGTACGGCAGCGGCAACCACTTCGGCGAATGCGAGGTGGTGCACGTCGCGCGAGGCGAGGAAGACACGGCGGCCCACTTCGGGCTGCGCGACGGCCACGTCGCGTTCCTCTCGCACTGCGGCTCGCGCGGGTTCGGCTTCCACCTCGCGAAGCAGGGCTTCCGCTTGCTGGAAGACCACTTCCGCGCGACGGAGACGCCGTTCCCCGCCAACGACCGCCAGCTCGTGTACGCCCCCCTCGGTACGCCCGAGGCGGACGCCTACCTCGACTTCATGGCGCTCGGCGGCAACTTCGCGACCGTCAACCACCTGCTCATCAACGCGCTCGTGCTGGAGGCCTTCCAGGAGGTCCTCCCCGGTACGACGGGCGATCTCGTCTACGTCATCTCGCACAACATCGCGCGGGCCGAGGCGGTGGACGGCGAGACGCTGTGGGTCCACCGCAAGGGGGCCACACGCGCCTTCCCGGCCGGGCACCCCGGTCTGGCGGGCACGCCGTTCGCCGAGACGGGCCACCCGATCCTGCTCCCGGGCAACCCCCAGGCGGGCAGCGCGGTGATGGTGGCCGAGCCCGGCGCTCGCGCGAGCCTGTTCTCCGTCAACCACGGCGCGGGCCGCACGATGGGCCGCAAGGCCGCCAAGCGCACGCTCAACCAGAAGCAGGTGGACGCCTCGTTCGCCAACCGCGACATCCTCACCAACTGCCGCCAGTACCCGCTCGATGAGGCGCCCGCCGCCTACAAGGACTTCGACGAGGTCCTGGGGTCGGTCGCGCAGGCGGGGCTCGCGCGCGAGGTCGCCCGCCTCCGCGCCCGCTTCGTCATCAAGGACGCCGACAAGCAGTACGGTGGCGCGGCGTGAGGCCACCCGGCCCGCCTCGATGTGTCCATGAGGCACCGAGGCGGGTCTCTCGTTCTCGCCTCGGTGCTCACGAGTGGCACCGAGGCGGGGGTTCCCGTTCCCTCACACCCGGGGCCTGATCCCCGATCCTGTCATGCCACGCTTCCACTCCGCCTCCTCCTTTCGAGCCCACGAGCAAGCGCCGTCGCGGCTTCCCGTCTGAGACGCAGGTCAAGCGCGGCGTCCGCACCGTGCGCGGCGAGCACCTCGCCGAGAAGCTCGGCCGCAATGACCCGTGCCCCTGCGGCTCCGGCCGCCGCTTTCAAGCGGTGCTGCCTCGCCAGCGGACGCTTCGATGGCGTCCTCCGCCACGACTACTTTCCGCGAGTAGAGTCTTCGTCGTGGGGGCGGCCTGCCCGGTCGCCCCCTACCGGGCACCGAGGCGGGCGGTCTCGCTCGTCCCGTCCCGGACCTTGACCGAGACTCCATCGCGCATCCCGCCGAGACCAGGGCCTCGCGCCCTATCCTCTGGTTCCTCCATCCCGCACCCTCCCGTGCACGTCCTCCGCCCCTGCTCGCCCTGGCCGCCCGTCGCGATGCGACCGGGACGCCTCGGTGTGTACCGGATCGAGAGCGATCTGAACCTGACCCGCTGCGCGGTGGAGACCTGACCTCAGGCCCCGTCGCGCGGTGTTTCCG
>JBCCPW010000381.1:0-4118 GCA_039024735.1 Bacteroidota bacterium | reverse complement strand
CGGGCCCGCCGCCGGATTCATGGCCGTGCTCGTCTTCTCGCTCTACGTCACCTCGCCCGATGTCTCCGCGCTATACGCCCGCCCGACGCTCCTCTGGCTCGCGGCCCCGCTCCTCGCGTACTGGACGATGCGGATGTGGATGCTCGCGCACCGGGGCACGATGACCGACGAGCCGGTGGCCTACGCCGTCCGCGACCTCGGGAGCTACGTCGTCGTGGGGCTCACGGCGGGGGTCGTCGCCCTCGCGTCGCTGTGAGGGCCGAGGCAATGGCGTTGAGTGGCGCGTGTCCCTGCGGCGTGACCCGCCTCGGTGCCGAGGGGGGGAGGCTCTGGTTCTCTAGCCCCGCGTCCCGATGACGACGGCCCAGTCCCAGCGGCAGCATCTCTCGTGGGGCCGAACGCCTCGGCTCCGCCCTGCTCGGGTCGTCCGCCCGGCCTACCTCGCCGACGTGCCGCGCGACCTCGGGGCCCTCGCCCCCGTCCTCGCGTACGGGCAGGGCCGCTCCTACGGCGACGCCTGCCTCAACGAGGGCGGGACGCTCCTCGACACGTCGACCCTGGATCGCTTCCTCTCCTTCGACACCGAGGCGGGCACTCTCCGAGCCGAGGCGGGGGTGACGATGGCCGAGATCCTCGCTCTCGCTGTCCCGCAGGGCTGGTTTCTGCCCGTGACGCCGGGCACGAAGTACGTCTCACTCGGCGGCGCCATCGCGAACGACGTGCACGGCAAGAACCACCACGCGGCGGGCACCCTCGGGCGGTTCGTCTCCCGCCTCGGTCTGCGGCGCAGCACTGGCGAGACGCTGGAACTGACGCCCGAGGATGACCTGTTCCGCGCGACGGTCGCGGGCCTCGGGCTGACCGGCTTCATCCTCTGGGCCGACCTCCAGTTGATCCCCATCCAGAGCGACGAG
Organism: Bacteroidota bacterium; assembly: GCA_039024735.1. Taxonomy (GTDB): domain Bacteria; phylum Bacteroidota; class Rhodothermia; order Rhodothermales; family Rubricoccaceae; genus Rubricoccus. The sequence goes on along the minus strand of JBCCPW010000381.1, from coordinate 3,204 downwards.
ATCGTCGGCCGCTCCATCAAGTTCGAGACGCTGGCGGAGTTCTTCGCGCTCAGCGAGGCCGCCAGTGCGCGATCCCCGTACGTGGTCTCGTGGGTGGACACGCTCCGGCCGGAGGGACGCGGCCTCCTGATGGAGGGCGACCACGCGACCGATGGGCGCCTTCCCGAGGCGGGCACCCCGCCCCCCACCGCCCGCCTCGGTCTTCCGATGGATGCCCCCGGGTGGGCCCTCTCCCGTCCGACCGTCCGCGCGTTCAACGCGGCCTACTACGCCCGTCAGCGGCAGCGGTCCGTCGCGACGCGGAGCCACTACGAGCCGTTCTTCTACCCCCTCGATGCCGTCCGCGATTGGAACCGAGGCTATGGGCGGCGCGGCTTCTTCCAGTACCAGTTCGTCGTGCCGTTCGCCGATGGAGACGCGGCGATCCGTGACATCCTCGGGCGGCTCGCCGCCTCGGGCAAGGGCTCGTTCCTGGCCGTCCTCAAGACCTTCGGCGACGTGCCGTCTCCCGGGATGCTGTCGTTCCCACGCCCGGGCGTGACCCTCGCGCTGGATCTCCCGAACCGAGGCGAGCGCACCGTCCGCCTGCTCCGTGACTGCGACCGTGTGGTCGCCGAGGCGGGCGGCGCGGTCTACCCCGCGAAGGACGCCTGCATGACCCCGGAGAGCTTCCGCGCCTTCTTCCCGCAGTGGGAGGCGTTCGCGGAGCACCTCGACCCCGCCTTCTCGTCGTCGTTCTGGCGGCGGGTCACCGCCTAATCCCGCCTCGGCACCGAGGCGGAAACACTCCACCCGACCCCGTACAGACGCCCCGTGGGGCGTCTCTGCTGACCGCCTCCGAGCATGACCGTCCTCATCGTCGGCGCGACGAGCGCCATCGCGCACGAGACCGCCCGGCTCTTCGCCGCGGAGGGTGCCACCCTCGCGCTTGCCGCACGGACCCCCGCGAAGCTCGCCGCCGCCGCCGCAGACCTTCGCGCACGAGGAGCCGCCTCGGTGCATGAACTGACCTACGACGCGCTGGACGGGGACGCCCACGCCCGCGTGGTGACGGACGCCATCGCCGTGCTGGGAGGCATCGACGCAGCGCTCATCGCGCACGGGGTCCTGCCCCCGGCCGAGACGGTCCACACGGACGCCGAGGCGGCCCTGGACTCCTTCACGGTCAACGCGACGAGCGTGATCGCGGTGATGACGCACCTCGCGAACGCGATGGAGTTGCAGGGCCACGGCACGCTGGCCGTCATCTCGTCGGTGGCGGGCGATCGGGGACGGCCGAGCAACTACGTCTACGGCGCGGCCAAGGCGGCCGTCACCGCGTTCGCGAGCGGTCTCCGCGCGAGGCTGCACGGGACCGGCGTGGAGGTGGTCACCATCAAACCCGGCCCGGTGGACACGCCGATGATCGTGGGCGTGCACGAGCCCGGCCTGCTCGCCGCTGACCCCGCCGAGGTGGGCGCCCGGATCCACCGTGCGATGCGGCGAGGCGAGGGCGTGGTGTACACGCCGGGCTACTGGCGGCCGGTCATGGCCGCGGTCCGCGCCATCCCGGACCGATTGTTCAAGCGGCTGGACTGGTAATGGACTGGACTGATCATCTCACGGAGCCTTTGGCAGTTCGAGGGCTGTACTCGTCTCCTCCTTCTCTGGCCCGCTTCGCACTGGAGTGGATCTCGCTTGGCCCTACGTCGGCCGCTCATGCAGATGTCCGCCTTCGTGGTGATCTCTCGACGCTTCCAGACCCACTCCCACCTCGGTGGTCCGACCGTGGTTACACGCGAGCAAGTGTAGGCTTCTCGCTCCACGGCGTTCGATCAGCCGAAGTCTCAGGCATCCCAGAGATCCGGCCGAACGGTTTCTCAGGGTTTGCGGGGGCGCCCGTAGATCTCACAATTGGGCGTACCGAGGATGGGCTTCTCGTTGAGGGAACGAGTGACTACGTGTCTTTTCGGTTTGTCTGTGATCGCCTGCATGCTCACGTCACAGGGGAACCTCCTTCTGTTTACCGAACGCCTTCGGCATCACGGACACCTCCCCGCCGAATCCCCGGTCGGCCATGCCCGCCTCGGCGATCCTGTGAGCGGACCGACACCGCCCCCGGATGCCCCTCCGCTACACCCTCCAGGCCACGTGCCCCGAGACCGGCGCCCGCGCAGGCGTGCTGGAGACCGAACACGGCGTCATCGAGACGCCCATCTTCATGCCGGTCGGGACCGCGGGAAGCGTCAAGGCCCTCTCGCCGCGCGCATTGGCGGACGACATCGGCGCGCAGATCATCCTCGGCAACACGTACCACCTCCACCTGCGCCCCGGCCGCGAGGTGCTCCGCGAGATGGGCGGGCTGCATCGGTTCATGTCGTGGGATCGGCCCATCCTGACGGATAGCGGCGGCTTCCAGGTCTTCTCCCTAGCGGAACTCCGCACGATGAGCGAGGAGGGCGTCCGCTTCCGCAACCACCTCGACGGGCAGTACCTCACGTTCACGCCAGAGAACGTGGTGGACACGCAGCGGGACATCGGGAGCGACATCATGATGGTGCTGGACGAGTGCCCGCCCGCGACGGTGGACGAGGCGACGGCGCGGAAGAGCAACGCGCTGACCGTCCGCTGGGCGCATCGCGCCTTCGAGCACTACCGCACCACGCAACCGCTCTACGGTCACCATCAGGCGCTCGTCCCCATCGTGCAGGGCGCCATCCACCCGGCCGTCCGGCGCGAGAGCGCGCACCAACTCCTGGAGTTGGACGCCGAGGCGTACGCCATCGGGGGCCTGAGCGTCGGCGAGACGGCAGACGCGATGTACGACATCGTGGAGGTCGTGAACGAGATCCTGCCGCAGGACCGGCCGCGCTACCTCATGGGCGTCGGGACGCCGCAGAACCTCATCGAGAACGTCGCGCGAGGCGTGGACCTGTTCGACTGCGTGATGCCCACCCGCAACGGCCGAAACGGCACGCTCTTCACCACCGAGGGCATCGTCAACATCAAGAACGCCCGCTGGCAGACGGACGCCGCCTCGGTGGACCCTGGTCTGGACCACTACGCCGCGCGGACCTTCTCGAAGGGCTACCTGCGCCACCTCACGAAAGCCAACGAGCCGCTGTTCATGGAGATCGCCTCCATGCAGAACGTCGGCTTCTACCTGTGGCTCATGCGCGGCATGCGCGAGGCCATCCTGGAGGGCCGGTTCCCCGCGTTCCGGCG
>JBCCPW010000380.1:0-4121 GCA_039024735.1 Bacteroidota bacterium | reverse complement strand
GCGCTCGCAACCGCGCGAAGGCCGCGCCCGCCTCGAAGGCGAGGGTGTCCGCCTCGGCGCCGAGGCCGGGGCCTTCGGGGATGGGCTGGGCCGCCACCGAGACGGCTCCTGACACCAGCAACAGAACGGCGAGACTCGCACACGCTACGGACGAACACTGGCGGTCACCTCGTGCGCTCCGCCTCCCCCCGCCGGGGGAGGCAGCGCGAGAGAATCGAGCGCGGAGGGGGTGCGCAGGCCGAGCGAGCCCTCCCCACCACCGAGCCAGAACGACGATCCTACCGCGACGCACCTGCGAGACGAGACAAACGGGCGTAGTGAACGGCGCGGGAGCAGCGGGAGCGTGGGCGAGCAGGAACGTAGTTGGAGGCGGCGCCGGGTTCAAGTCACTCCACCAGCCCAAGCAACACGACGGCGTCGGCGGTCACACCGAAGAGGCGGTCGCCTGCGAGCGCCACGTCCAGCAGAGCCGCGCCATTCGAGACAGGGATCACGCGCACCGCACCGCCCTCGAACACCACGACCGCCTCGGTTCCGAGTGCGAGGATCCGGTCGCCCGCGAACGAGACCGACCGGAGACCCGCGAGGGCCTCGTGCTCCAACGTGGCAAGCGGGCGACCATCGGAGTCCAGCACGCGGATCACGTCCTGCTCCGCATCCGCAACGGCAACGCGCCGCCCGTCTGCCGCCAGGCTCACCGGACGTCCCAGCCCATCGAGCACGTCCACCAGCGCTCCATCGCGCCACACCTGCACGACACCCCGCGAGGCGTCCGCCACGAACACACGGCCGTCCGTGCCCGCCGCGACGGCCACCGCCTCGCCCGGGGATCGCGTCGATCCGGGCGTGGGCTCCAGCCGGTCCACGGCGGGAACGTCGAGTGTCTGCACACGCTGCCCCTCGTCCGAGAACCGGAGCACGCGCGAGCCGTCCGCGATGAGCACGTCCTGGCCGTTCGTCGGGTCGAAATCGGCGGGCGCGAGGAGGCCGCTGCCCATCGTCTCGCCCGTCAGCAGGGCCGACAGTTCCCCGCCAAGCCCCCAGTCGAAGCCGCGCACGAGTTGCACCCCGGACTCGGAGAGCACGAACAGGCGACCGTCCGTGGAGACGCCGAGTCCGACAAGCGTTTCCCCTACCCCATACGCCACAATCGCGCCTGCGTAGGGCAGGTCCGCGGTCGGGAGAGCCGAGGGGTTGACCCGTGCCGACCCGCATCCCGCGAGCAGCAGCACCAGCACCGCCCACCCCACCCGCCTCGGCACCGAGGCGGAGAGAGCCGCAACCGAGGCTCGGCCCCTCACGACCGTGCGAGCCCCTTCTGCCCGATGTCCCGCCGAAGCGTCTTCCCGTCGAACGAGATCGCGTCCGCGCCCCGGTAGGCCGCATCCAGCGCCTCGCGCAGCGTGTCGCCCTCGCCGACGACCCCCAGCACGCGCCCGCCGTTCGTGACGACCGCCCCCGCCTCGGTGCGCGTCCCGGCGTGGAGGACCGTCGCGTGGCGCTCGGCCTCGTCCAGACCAGAGAGGGCCTTGCCCTTCTCGTAGCTCCCGGGGTAGCCCGCACTCGCGAGGACGACGCACGCCGCCGCGCCGTCGCGGAAATCCACCTCCGCGCTCGCAAGGTCGCCCGTCGCTGCGCGATGGAGTAGGTCCAGGGGATCCGAGGCGAGGAGCGGGAGCACCACCTGCGCCTCGGGATCGCCGAAGCGGCAGTTGAACTCGACCACCTTCGGACCCTCCTCGGTGAGCATGAGGCCGCAGTAGAGCACCCCTCGGTACGTGGCCCCCTCGTCGGAGAGCGCCGCGAGCGTCGGCTCCACGATCTCTCGCGCGACGCGTCCGAGCAGCGCCTCGGTGACCGCGGGAGCTGGGGCGTAGGCGCCCATGCCGCCCGTGTTGGGGCCGGTGTCGCCCTCACCGATGCGCTTGTGATCCTGCGCGGGCGGCAGCAGCACGAACGCCTCGCCGTCGGTCACGGCGAAGACGCTCGCCTCCTCCCCTTCCATGTGCTCCTCAATCACGACCGTCGCACTGGCTTCGCCGAAGGCGCCCGCGAGCATCTCGTCCATCGCGGAGACTGCCTCGGTGCGGGTCTGCGCGATGACCACCCCCTTGCCTGCCGCGAGGCCGTCGGCTTTGAGCACGACGGGAAGCGCGTGTGCCTCCAGATACGCGCGGGCCTCGTCCGCCTCGGTGTCGGTGAACGCCCGCGAGGCCGCCGTCGGCACGCCGATGCGGTCCATGAGCGCGTTGGCATACGCCTTCGAGCCCTCGATTCGCGCCCCGGCCGCGTCCGGCCCGAAGACCGCCACGCCCGCCGCGCGAAGCCGGTCGGCGAGCCCCATCGCGAGCGGCACCTCCGGTCCCACGACCACTAGATCGACCGCCCGCTCGTCCACGAGCGCACCGAGGCGGTCGAGGTCGTCCGGCACAATGGGGACGTTTTCGGCAAGAGCCGCCGTCCCGGCATTGCCCGGGGCGCACAAGAGGGTCGGAGACTGCGGGCTTCGAGCGAGGGCGCGGAGCAGGGCGTGCTCGCGCCCGCCGCCGCCCACCACGAGAACGGTCATGGGGCACAGGAGGAGATCGCGGAAGATGCCACCCCGGCCGCCTCGGTGCTTGCCCGAGGCGAGCACGAGCCTCCTCTGGGTCGTGCGTACCATCGGCTCTCCCCTCCTCGGCCTCGTGGTTGCCCTCCTCCTCGCGCTTCTCGCCTTCCAGGTCCCGCCGGACACCACCGAGCCCGCTTCCGACGGCCTCGTGCCCGCCCCGGCGCCTCGGCTTCTGACCACCTGTTTGGGGGGACACGCGCGTCTGCCTACGCGGTCCCCGCTCCTGCCGGTAGAGGGTGAGGGGCGATGCCAAGCGCAGAGTCACGCCCGCCCCCTTCACCCCGACCCTCCTCCCCCAGAGGGTGGAGAAGGGAACTGTTCCCTGTGTCTTGGGGGCCTTCCCGCCGACACATCGGACTCTGACCTGAAGATCCGGCCGCGATTCGCGCCCTTCTCGTTGTATTCCCAGGTTCGGGGCTTCGGCATCGGCGGGGGCGTGCGGGTGGAGAACGCGCTCTGGACCGGCAGCGACGCCACCCTCGATCTCCGCCTCGCGCAGAGGCGCCAAGGCATCGTGCTGGCCGTGTACACGTCTGACCCGCACAAGTCGCCGGTGTTCGGACTCGGCTCGGTGATTGCCGAGACGACGAGGCGACGGCGCTACTTCGGTGTGGGGCCGTTCACGTCGGCGGAGAACCGGCTGTTTCTGGACTACGCGTCCATGGAGGCCGAGGCGAGGCTCGGCGCCTATCCGCTCGGACACAGCGGGCTGTACGTCCAGCCGAGCGCCCGCCTCCTGCTGGATCGCCTCAAGGGGGTCGAGGAGGACCAGGAAGGCGCGCTGGAGCGACTTCGAGCGGACGACCCCAAGTCCATTGTTGCGGTGGAGAGCGTGCAGGACATGACCCGGCACGGCGTCTCGGTCGGGCTTCAGCTCGCCAGCGACCGGCGCGACCGGCGCTCGTACCCTCGGAGCGGCTCGCTCGTCTCCGTGGAGGCCCGGCGGTTCTTCTCGACCGACGGCTCCGGCCTCCGGTTCAACCGGCTCGCGGTGAACACGCTCGGCTACCTGCCCATTCGCGGCCGGACGGCGCTCGTGGGGCGCACCAACCTCGTGGTCACCCGCGCCGACGGCGACGAGGCCATCCCGTTCTACTACCTCCCCATCCTCGACGCCCGGCTCCTGACCGCGTACCCTCCCGACCGGTTCGTCGGGCGCGACGTGCTCGCGATGGGCGGCGGCATCCGGTTTCCTCTCGCCAACATCCTCGACGTGTACGGCGTGGACGCGCTCGTGATGGCCTACCTCGGCAACGCCTACAACGACGTGTTCGACGAGGCGAGTGCAGGCGTCTCGTTCCGCGCCGGGTCGCTCGGCGAGGGACAAGGCGACCGCGTGCCGTTTCGGACGGCGGTCGGCATCGGGCTGGGGCTCGTGAACCTGGGCGACGAGCGCGTGGTGCTGGGCGGGCTGCTCGGCCTGAGCCCGGACGGCCTCTCGCTCGCCTCGCTGCGGATCGCGTACGACCTCCGCGACGCGCGCCCGCTGTTCCGGTAGACCCGCCTCGGT
>JBCCPW010000379.1:0-4130 GCA_039024735.1 Bacteroidota bacterium | reverse complement strand
GGATCGTGGTCGGTGGGACGGTGCGGCGGCGCTCGGGGCCGGAGCAGCGGCTCTGACCTTGGTACCGAGGCGGGACTACTCGATCCGCCAGGTCAACTGGTACGAGCCACGCCCGGTGGAGGCAAACGTCCCCGCGTACACGACGTAGGTGCCCCCGACCGAGGCGGTGTGACGGATCTCCGACCGGCGGGTACTGCCCGCGTCGTCGTTCCGCGCGACGAACTGGCCGTCCCGTTCCATCTTGAGGTACGTGTCGAAGGACTGGCTCTCCATCGTGACGACGAACGTATCGCCCGCATTCAACTCGATGTGGTGCACGTCGGCTTTGCGACGGTCGTTGTTGATCGTGAGCGGCACGTCACGGTCGCTGTCGGTCAATTCGCCGTTGTAGAGGCCTCCGCTCCTGCCGAGCGGGAGACCCGGGCCATCGAGGCGGGTCTGTGGCTCGTCGGCTTTTGGGGGCGGTGCGTCGCTGCTGGAGGTGAAGGCGAGGCTGTAGGCTCCCGTGTTGGCTGAGGCAGAGAAGGCGCCCGCAAGGACGGTGAACGTGCCGGGACCACGGATATCCAGTTGCGAGACGGACCGGCTGCCGCCGAAGTCATCGTTCCGGGCGTGGAAGACACCATCACGCAAGACCTTGAGGTACGTGTCGAAGTTGCTGCTCTCCATTCGGACCGTCACCTGTTGGCCGTCCGCCAGTTGGAAGGAATAGGCGTCAGCAGGTCGCTCGGCGTCGTTGCTGGTCAGCGGGACGCGCGGAGTCGAACTCGTGAGGAGGCCCGGCACGCTCCCCGGAACCGAGATCGTGCGCCCCTCCGGCACAGGCGGCGGCTCCTCCACGAGGTAGCGGAGGGTGTACGCCCCCGTCGCGCCAGACGCATACGAGGACGCGAGGATTCGAGCGGTGACCGGAACGCTGGAGGTGTTCGTCTGCACCACAGCGGAGCGTTGCCGCGAGCCATTCCAGTCGTCGTTGGTGACGGCCTGCTGCCCGGGGGTGATCTCGATGGTGAGGTACGGGTCGAAGGCGTCGCTGTCCAGCACAACCGCCAGCGTAGCGCCGGGCGAGACGGTGACCGTCGCGACCTCGTCCTGGTACCGGTCGGCCAGCCTCACCCCATCACCGGGCCCCAGGGTGCCCTGACGAACCGTCGCGTCGGCGAGATCGGGCAGCGTGGCGCTGGTGGTGCCTCCAGGCGGAAGCGGCACGTCGCACGCCATCATGCCGATGAGCGGGAACAGAGCAAGCGCGAGGAACTGTCGGGGCGAAAGACGCATGTCGGGTCGGGAAGAGGCCGGGGCACAACGACAAGCTAGGCGCCCTCGTACGCAGGGAGTACTCCCGAGATTAGGGGAGCCACCTCCGCCCGCCTCGGTTCCAGGCGCTCCCAATCCACCGAGGCGGAGCTACCGAGGCGGACCTACCCGGCCGCCCCCAGCGCCCGCATCCGTCCCACGAGCGCGTACGCCGCGACCCCGAACGCCACAGACACGTTCAGCGACGCCTTCGTGCCGTACTGGGGCAGCGCGAGATGACAGTCGGACGCCTCCAGCACCTCAGGCGCCACCCCGTGGACCTCGTTGCCGAGCACGAGGGCAAGCGGCACCTCCGCCTCGGTGATGGCCTCCGGCGCGACGGCCTCCGGCGTAATCTCCAGCGCCGCGACGGCATAGCCTGCGCCTTTCAGCCTCGCGAGGAGCGGCAGCACGTCGGCCTCTTGGCTCCAGGGCACGGCGTCCTGGGCACCGAGGGCCGTCTTCGCCACGCCCCGATGCTCGGGCGTCGGCGTGAAGCCGCAGAGGTACACGTGGCGGAGCCCCGCCGAGTCCGCGGTGCGAAAGATGGAGCCGACGTTGTACGCCGACCGCACGCTTGGCACTACGACTACGAGTGGATGCGCCTTTAACCCAGAGGCCGCCCCGCCAGACTGGCGGCCGTCCTCCACGGCGCCCGCGCCTCGCGCCTCACCGTCGCCAGTCGGGCGATCCATCTCGCTCACGACTTCGCAACGATCCGTATGCCGTCTTGAAAGCGTTGCAAATCCCGACTGTACCGATCCATCAGCGGCGTGGTCGTCCATGTCACGACCTGGAGCGTTCCCCACGCGCCAGAATACATCGTGTTGATCATCGTCACGTCGATACCCTCGGCTGTCACCACCCGGAACTCGAGCCGCTTGCCGACCGCTCCGTTCGACTTGACCGGCGTCTCGCTTATCACCTCAACCTGTCCGCCCATTCCCTCCTCGGCGTTTGTCAGCACGATGTTGCGCACCGTCGGGAGGGGAAACTCCGTGACCTCAAAGATGGTCGCGGCGAAGCCTGCGCCGAAGGGCAACTGGAAGCTGTGCTCGGACTCACCCGGGATGAGATCCGGCGCTACGTTCCAACGGCTGGCGTCGTAGCGGAGCGTGTAGACGCCGTCACCGCCAGGGACGGTGACGGGCGGCATCGGAGGGGGCGGCGGAGGTCCAACCCGCTCCGGCTCAGGCGGCGGTGCGGGCGTCTCGATGATGATCTCGCCGTCCGGGCCGGCGAACGTCCACGTCCCGTCCTCGTGGAGCCAGACGGAGCGGCCGTCGTCTGTGACGGCAGAGATGGGCTGTGCTTGCGCCGTGACAGCCGCGAGGAGGGCGAGCACGGCGCAGATCGTAGGTCTCATGAAAGCTTGGAATTCTGTCTGGCGAAGCTACCGCACTCGACCAAAGGCCGTCTCGCCAGACTGGCGGCCAACCTTCACGGTCCCAGACTCTCGCGACTCGCCGTCGCAAGTCGGGCGAGCGACTCTGGGTCCCGGGTTCCCCGTCTCCAGTCTCAACCTCTAGATCCCGCTCGCGATGAGGAGTTCGATGCCTCGGTGCGGCATGCCGAACATCGTCGCGAGGGACTTTTTCGTGAGGTGACCGCGATAGACGTAGGTCCCGGCCTGGAGGCTTGGGTTTTGCCAGAGCGCGTCGTTGATGCTGGGGGCATCGCCCAGTTCCAGGAGATACGGCGCGAGGACGTTCGAGAGGGCGTACGTGGCCGTCCGGGCGACAGCGCTCGGGAGGTTGGGGACGCAGTGATGAATCACGCCGTGCGTGACGAACGTCGGATCGTCGGGGGTGGTCGGGCGGGAGGTCTCCACGCAGCCGCCTTGGTCGATCACCACGTCCACGATCACGGCGCCGTCGCGCATCTTCGCGACCATCTCCTCGGTGACGAGCATCGGCGAGCGCGTGCCCGCGCCCATCATCGCGCCGATGACCACGTCCGCTCGGCGGACGGCCTGCCGGACGTACTGCGGGTTGGCCATCGCGGTGGTGACGCGGCGGTCCAGGACGTGCTCGATGGCGCGAAGCGAGGACAGGTCCGTGTCCAGCACGATGACGTGCGCGCCGAACCCCAGCGCGGTCCGCGCCGCCCACTCGCCCACGACGCCCGCGCCGAGGATGACGACCGTCGCGGGAGGCACGCCGGAGATGCCGCCGAGCATGAGCCCACGCCCGCCGCTCGCGCTCTCCAGCAGCCGCGCCGCCGTCTGGACGGCCATGGAACCGGAGATCTCGTGCATCATCCGCACGATGGGCAGCGTACCGTCCGGCTCGGCGATGAACTCGAAGCCGATGCCCGTCACGCGCAGGTCCATGAGGTGGCGCAGGAGGGTCGGCGAGATGGCACCGAGGTGGAGTGCTGAGATGAGCACCTGACGCTCCTTCATCATCGCGAACTCGTCCTCGCGCGGAGGGAACACCTTCACGACGAGGTCGGAATCGCCGTAGACCTCGCCGGCAGACGCCACGACGTCCGCGCCCGCCTCGGCGTAGGCCCGGTCGGAGAACTGGGCCGCCTCGCCCGCTCCCGCCTCGATTCGGACCTCGTGTCCGGCCCCGGTCAGCAGCGCCGCCGCGTAGGGCGCCAGCGCGACGCGGCGCTCGTGGTTGTCCGCCTCGCTCAGCACGCCGATGCAGAGCCGCCGCCGCGCCTCGGAGACCTCGCGGGTCTTCTCCAGCGGCAGCAGCCCCACGTCGGACTGGAGTCCTTGGATGGACGGGATTTCCATGCGCGGCGGGGGACGAGAGGAAGCGAGAGGAGGGGAAAGCGAAAGTACGGCAGGCTGGGGCGGGTTCCGGGTTCCGGGTTCCGGGTTC
>JBCCPW010000378.1:0-4131 GCA_039024735.1 Bacteroidota bacterium | reverse complement strand
GGGCTGGACCGCGTCTTCTGGTGCAACTCCGGCACCGAGGCGAACGAGGCCGCCCTCAAGCTGGCCCGCGCCGTGACCGGCAAGCCCGGGATCGTCGCGATGACGGGCGCCTTCCACGGGCGGACCGTCGGCGCGCTGGCGACGACCTGGGGCGACAGCTACCACGCGCCCTACCGCGCGATCCTGCCGCAGACCCACTTCGTGCCCTTCGGCGACGCCGAGGCGGTGGAGATGGCCCTCGCGACCGGCGAGGTCGCGGCCGTCATCCTGGAGCCCATCCAGAGCATGGCGGGCATCACCGAGGCGGCCCCGGCGTACTACCGCGCGCTCCGCGAGGCATGCGACCGGCACGGCGCGCTGCTGATCTTCGACGAGGTGCAGACCGGCGTGGGGCGCACGGGCGTGTTCAGCTACGGCGAACACATCGGCGTGACGCCGGACATGGTGACCCTCGCGAAGAGCCTCGGCGCGGGCGTGCCCGTCGGCGCGACGCTCGTCTCGGAAGCCATCGCGGCGCACGTCCAGACCGGCGACCAAGGCACCACCTTCGGCGGCGGGATGCTCGCGATGGCGGCCGTCCACGCCGCGCTGGACCAGATCGACGACGAGCGTCTGATGGACCGCGCCCTCGCGCTGGAAGCCGCCTTCCGCGACGCGCTCGCCGAGGTGGAGGGCATCGTCGAGATCCGGGGCCGGGGCTGCCTCCTCGGTGTGGAACTGGACCGTCCCGCGAAGCCAGTCGCCGCCGCCCTTCGCGACGACCACGGCATCATGGTCGGCACGAGCAAGCACCCCCACACGCTCCGCCTCATGCCGCCGCTGACGACCCCGTTCGATGCGGCCTCGGAGCTGGCCGAGGCACTCCGGGACGTGCTGCGCGATTCATGATGGCGTGACGCGCGAGGGGGCCGTGCCTTCGTCTCTTCCGCTCGTCTCGTCCTCTCCCCCGTTCCGCCTCAGTGATGAACCCACCGAGGCGGACCGATGCCCTCCCCCTGCCCCACCCCATGAACCACCTCACCTCCTGGGCCGATCTCCCCGACGACGCCTGGCACACCTGCCTCCAACGCGCACGTCACCATCGGCAATCGCGCGAGTGGACCGACGCGGCGGCGCAGAAGACCCTCGCGCTGCTGTTCCTCAATCCCAGCCTCCGCACGCGCGCGAGCATGGAACTCGCCGCGCAGCACCTCGGGGCCGCCTCGGTGACGCTCACGCCCGGCAGCGACTCGTGGGGCCTCGCCTGGGACGACGCGCCCATGACCGGCACCGCCGCCGAGCACGTGCGCGAGGCCATCCCCGTCCTCGGATCCTACGCCGACGCCATCGGCATCCGCACCTTCGCGGGCCTGACCGACTACGACGCCGATTACACCGACGCCGCGCTCGGGGCCGTCGTGGAGGCATCCAGCGTGCCGGTCGTCAACCTGGAATCGGCGCGGTGGCACCCGTGCCAGGAACTCGCCGACGCGGCGGCCCTGACGGAGACGTTCGGCGATCCGCGCGGCAAGAAGCTCGTTCTCTCGTGGGCGCCGCATCCGAAGCCGCTCCCGCACGCGGTCGGCAACTCGGCGCTGCTGATGGCCGCCCGCCTCGGGATGGAAGTCGTCGTCGCGCGGCCGGAGGGCTTCGACCTCGCGCCCGACGTGATGGACCTCGCGCGCGATGCGGCGCGGAAGGCCGGTGGGAGCGTCACCGAGTCGGGAGACCAGGCGCTCGCGTTCGAGGGGGCGCACGCGGTCTACGCCAAATCCTGGGCAGACGACCTCATCTACGATGACCCTGTCGCAGAGGCCCGCCGCCGCGAGGCGCACGCCCACTGGCGCGTCACCTACGACCTGATGCGCCGCACGGACCGCGCCCACTTCATGCACTGCCTGCCCGTCCGGCGGGGCGTGGTGGTGGACGCCGAGGTGCTGGAGGATGACCGCGCGATTCACCTCCTCCAGGCCGAGTACCGCCTCCACGCCCAGAAAGCGATTCTGGAGTGGGTCTGGGGCTTGGGCGGTTCCGGGGTTCCGGGTACAGGGACGTGAACACCCGGTATCCGGTACCCGGTACCTCCCTCCGCATCGTCAAGCTCGGCGGGGCGGTGGCCTCGGATCCCGACGCCCTGGAGGCCGTGTGGTCCCGCCTCGGTACCGAGGCGGGCGCCTCCACGGTCGTCGTCCACGGCGGGGGGCCGCAATCGACCGCGCTCGCGCGGCGGCTCGGGCACGAGCCCCGGATCGTCGCCGGGCGGCGCGTGACCTCGGATCTCGACCTCGACATCGCGCTCTTCACGATGCGCGGGGCCGTCAACGCTCGGCTCGTCGCCTCGGCGAATGCGGCGGGGCTGCACGCCGTGGGCGTGAGCGGGGCCGACGGCGGACTCGTGAAGGTCGTCCGCCGCCCGCCGCGCGAGATCGACGGCGAGACGGTCGACTTCGGGCACGTCGGCGACGTGGTGAGCGCGGACCCGGCGCTGCTTCACACACTGCTCGCCGCCGGGTTCACGCCGGTCGTCGCGACGGTCTGTGCGGACCGAGGCGGGGCGCTCTACAACGTCAACGCGGACACCGTCGCGATGGAGATCGCCGTCGCGATGGGCGCGAGCGAACTCGTGCTCGTCGCCGAGGCGGGCGGGGTCTACCGAGACTACCCGGACCACGGGAGCCGCATCGACACCCTCACGCCGGAGGCGATCGAGGCAGGCGTCCGCGAGGGCTGGATCGCGGGCGGGATGCGACCGAAGCTGGAAGTCGCCCGCGAGGCTATCCGGCGCGGCATCCCGGCCGTGCGCGTGGCGGCACCCGCCGGCCTCGCGGGCGGCACCCGCATCGCGCCAGATCTGCCATGATCGACGTTCTCCACCTCCACCGAGACCTCGTCGCCATCCCGTCCATCAGCCGCGACGAACGAGCCGCGGCAGACTTCGTGGAGTCCTTCGCGCGAACACACGGCGAGCCGCACGGCGTGACGGTCGGACGGAGCGAGGACAACGTGTGGGTCCGCCTCGGCGACGGCCCGGACACCCTGCTTCTCGCCTCCCACCTCGATGTGGTGCCGCCTTCCGACGGCCACCCGTTTGACCCCTTCACGCCGACCGTCCGCGACGGCAACGTCTACGGGCGCGGCGCGGTGGACGCGAAGGCCAGCGGCGCGGCCATGCTCGCGGCCCTACTCGATCTCGCGGCCTCCGGCTGGCGTCCCGAGGCGGGCCAACTGGTCGTCGCGCTGACCGCCTGCGAGGAGGTCGGCTCCGACGAAAACGGTCTTGACTTTCTGCGCCGCGAGGTCCCGGACTTCCCCACGCCGAGCGCCGCGCTCGTCGGCGAGCCGACGGACCTGCGGCCGTGCCTCGCGCAAAAGGGCCTGCTGGTGCTCCGCTGCACCGCGCGAGGCCGGACGGCCCACGCCGCCCGCGCCCACCTCGGTGCGAACGCACTCACGGCCATGGCGCGCGACCTCCTCGCTGTGGACGCCCTCGCGCTCGGCCCGGACGATCCCTTCGTCGGAGCGCCGACCGTCACCGCGACCGTCGCCGAGGCGGGATCAGCCCGCAACGTCGTCCCGGACGCCGCCACGTTCTGGCTGGACGTGCGGACCACGCCCGCGCGGACCAACCGCGAGTGGGCGGCGGTCGTCGCCGACGAGTTGGACAGCGAGGTCGCCATCCACTCGGAGCGCCTTGTGCCGTGCGGCATCGAGGCGGACGCCCGCATCGCGCAGGCCGCCACGTCCAGCCTCGCCCGCCTCGGGATGGACGCCGAGCCCTTCGGCAGCCCGACCGCCTCGGACTGGGTCTTCCTCTCGGATGTACCCGCCGTCAAGATCGGCCCCGGCGACAGCCGCCTCTCCCACACCGCCGACGAGCACGTCCCCGAGGCGGAGGTCGTCCGCTCCGTCGCGGTCTACCGCGCCATCGCCGACCGCTACTTCGCGCTCGCGACGTGACCCGTCCCGCCTCGGTGCCGGGCCTCCCACCGAGGCGGGATCCTCACGATTCTCCCCGTACCGATCCTCCATGTACAGACGCCCCGCGGGGCGTCTCTAGCACGGGTAATGCTATGCGTAGAGGCTCTTGACGGCCAGCAGCGGTCGCCCGAGTAGCAGATTGACGTAGAGGCCGAGCTCGAACGCCAGCAGCTT
>JBCCPW010000377.1:0-4147 GCA_039024735.1 Bacteroidota bacterium | reverse complement strand
TGCGCTACCGGGAGCTTCCGGCACCGCCCGCCCCCCCGGCGACGCTCTCGCGCGAGTCCATGATCTTCACCGGCGCGCTGCTCCTCGCGCTCTCCGGCCTCGTCATCATCCTCGGCACGAGCGCGCCCATCTTCGGCAAGCTCTTCCGCGACAACCCGAGCGCCGTTCCCATCGCGTTCTACAACACGTGGACGCTCCCGCTCGCGGTCGGCATCGCGTTCCTGATGGGCCTGGGGCAGGTCTTCTGGTGGCGCAAGATGACCGTGGAGGATGTGAACCGGGTGCTCTTCCGTCCGCTCGGCCTGACGGTGGCGAGCACGGCGGCCGTTCTCATCTTCACCCCGTTCGTGCGCGAGACCGTGCGCCCGGCGCCGGAGGTGGCCCGCCTCGGTGCCGAGGCGGGAGAGGTGGCGCAAATGGGTCTCTTCGACTCGGGTCTGCTCGCCACCCACGGCACGAGCCTGCTGCTCCTGCTGATGCTCTTCACGGCCTTCTTCACCGTCTGGGGCAACGTGCTTGTGATGGCGCGCGTCGCGAAGGGCAACTGGAAGCTCGTCGGCGGCAGCCTCACGCACGTCGGCTTCGGGCTGATGCTGCTCGGCATCTTCGCCTCCTCGGTGTTCAACGATCCCGTGGGCGAGGGTGCAGGCACAGACCTCCAGGGCTCGCGCGACAACGTCGTCGTTCCGCTCGGCGAGACCGTGCCGTCCGGCGACGGCTTCGAAATCACCTACCTCGGCACCGAACTCACCGAGGAGGGACATCCGGCCTACCTGCTCGACTGGCGCGATCCGCGCGGGGCGACCTTCCAGACGCGCAACGTGGTCTACCAAGACGGCCGCGAGCAGTGGATCCAGCGCTCAGACGTGCGCGAGGGCTTCATGCGCGACCTCTACGTCGCCGTGTTCCCCTCCGCGATGAGCACGAACGCACCAGAAGGCGACGCGGACGCCCCCGAGGAGATCACCCTCGCCCGAGGCGATTCGCTCACGCTCCAGATCGCCGGTCGCGACCGCTACGTCCTCGCCTTCACCGACTACGAGTTGGGCGTGGACTACGGCGCGGTCGGCCTGACGCAAGACGAGGTGGACCTCGCCGTCGCCGCCCGCCTCGACGTGCGCGACCTCGACTCCGGGGAGAGCCGCACGCTCCGGCCGGTCTACGCCATCACCACGGACGGCTTCCAGCGCTATGTCCAGAACCGCGCGACGGACTGGAACCTCGGCGTGGCCTTCGTCGGGATGGAGGTCGAAGAGGACGCCATCCGCCTCATGGTGGACGGCGCCCAGCCCAAGGCCGACGAGTGGGTCGTAGTGCAGGCGTCGGTGAAGCCCTTCATCTCGGTCCTCTGGATCGGGACACTCGTGATGCTCGGCGGCTTCGCCATCAGCGGCTTCCGGCGGTTCCGCGAGGCGCGGTAGGCTGAAAGTCCCGCCTCGGTGGGCTCACGCACGCACCGAGGCGGAGACCGACACTCAGCGGCTGCTCGCGCCCTCGGTCCGTACCCCGCCCGGGATGATGTCGATGGTCCCGTCCGCGTCGATCTGATCGGCATACTCGCCATTCGGCCCGGGATCGCCCTTGACGGGGTGACCGCCGAACTGCCCGCGCATGGCCGAGAGCGTCCGGTTGGCGAAGCCCGTCGCGTCGCGGCTGTCGAACCGCGCGAAGAGACTCGCGGCGATGACCGTCGCCGGGACCCGGAGGTCGATGGCGGCCTCCACGGTCCAGCGGCCCTCGCCGGAATCGGGCACGAACGGCGCGACGGCCTTCAGACCCGGCCGTTCCACGAACGCCTCGGCGATGAGGTCGAGCAGCCAGCTCTGCACCACGGATCCCTCCCGCCACAGCGTCGCGATCTGTCCGAGGTCCAGTTCTGCCGAGATCTCGTTGCCGTCGCCGTCTGTGCCCCAATCGCGTTTGGCTTCCAGAATCGCGAAGCCCTCCGCGAACGCCTGCATCATCCCGTACTCGATCCCATTGTGGACCATCTTGGTGAAATGACCCGCGCCCGTCGGCCCTACGTGTCCCCACCCTGACTCCGGGCTCGGCGCGAGTGTCTGGATCACCGGCGTGACGGTCGCGGCCGCGTGGTCGCTCCCGCCGAACATGATGGAATATCCGTTCTCTAACCCCCAGACGCCCCCAGAAACGCCCGCATCCACGTAATGGACGCCCTTCGCACGGGCGCGCTCCGCACGGGCGAGGGTATCGGTCCAGCGGGTGTTGCCACCCTCCACGAGGATGTCGTCGGCGTCCAAGAGATCGAGGGCCTCGTCCACGTGGAGGTCCGTCACGCGGCCCGCAGGCAGCATGAGCCACACCACGCGCGGCCCGCTCAGCTTGCCCACGAGATCGGCCATGCTCTCGGCCGCCTCGGCGCCGTGAGAGACGGCCGTCTCCACCGGCCCCTGCGAGCGGTTGTGCACGACGACGCGGTGGTCGCCGCGCGCGAGGCGGATCGCCATGTTGAGTCCCATCCGGCCGAGGCCGACGATGCCGATGTCCATTGTAGATGCGGGGTGCGAGGTGGGAAGAGGTTTCTGCCCGGAGGCGAGAGATGAATCTCGGTACCCCGGCGCTCCCGCGCGCGGTTCCGGCGGCTCAGCACCTGAAGACGCCCACCTCGGTGCCAAGGCGGAGGCGGAGCTGTACGTCCGGGCGGATCCTCCGGTCAGGCGGGACCACAGCAGAGACGCCTCACCGAGGCGGAGATGACAGCGGCGCGCTCGGCGAGCACGCCCTACCGCACGGCCACAGACCGACGTGCTCTAGTCCAGCCCGAAGACCTCTTCCTTCAACGTGCCGAAGTCGATCGGCTTGGTGAGGTAGCCGCGTGCACCCTTCGCGAGGGCTCGCGCTCGAAGCTCCCCGTCGTCGTAGGCGGTCACCATGTAGACCTCCAGGTCTGGGAACTCCTGCTTGATGGTGCCGAGAAGCTCGATCCCGTTCATGCCCGGCATGTTCACGTCCGAGAGCACCACGACGACGTCTGCCGCGGCGCCAGCGCGGAGGATGTCTAGCGCCTCGTCTCCACTCGTCGCGAACCGAAGCTCCACCTCGCCCTTGCGGATCTCGCGGCGGAACCGCTGGCGGAACAGGAACTGCACGTCGGACTCGTCATCGACGACGAGAGCGCGGAGCGGAATGGGCATCGAATCGAACACGGACGAAAAGTACCAAGGGGCGGGTGAACGCTGCGCCCTTCGAACCGTTGCACCCCCAGATTTCTTCGCCGCGCTTCCAGGCTCTCCCCCACCCGCCCGTGATCGGTCGCCTCCACGTCCTCACCGACTTCCACTTCCAGCAACGGTTTGGTCACGCCGCACTCGCGAGGCTGGCCGTCGCGGGCGGCGCGCAGGTCATCCAGTTTCGCCACAAGACCGGATCTCCGCGCGATCAATGGTCCAACCTCGTCCACACGGCCGAGGCGGTGCGCGAGAGCCACGCGACCCTCCTCGTGGACGACGACCTCGGTCTAGCCCTCGCCTCGGGCGCCGACGGCGTTCATCTCGGACAGACCGACCTTCCCATTGGCGCCGCACGGCGCGCATTGGACCTCACGGCCGGAGGCGACGGAGCCCCTCGCATCGTCGGCGCGACGGCCACCACCGCGGCACAGGCCCGGCGGGCCGAGGCCGCCGGGGCGGACTACATCGGCTTCGGACCCGTCTTCCCGACAGGCTCGAAGGCCAATCCAGCCAAGGTCAAGGGCGTGGGGGGATTGCTGGCCGCCACCGAGGCGGTCACCATCCCCGTCGTCGCCATCGGAGGCGTGACGCCGGATCGCGTTGCCGTGTGCCTGGACGCCGGTGCGCACGGCGTCGCGGTGATGACCGCGGTTTCCTGTGCCGAGGATCCCCAAGCCGCCGCCACCGCCTTCCGCGAGGCCATCGAACGCGCGCTCTGACCTCTCCGCCTCGGTACCGAGGCGGGGCACCTCGCGCCTCAGCCTGCGTTCCCGCTTCTGGCCCTCCCGTCTCCCCATGCGACTCTCGCTCGACCGTTCCCGTGCCCTCCCCTTCCTCTCCGGACGCGACGCCCTCGACTCGGGTGTTCTGGACGCCCACCGCCGCGTCCTCAACGGCGACACGGCAAGCCCCGAGATGCTCGGCTGGCGCCGCATGCTCCTCGACCCGGACGACGC